>JAPLDC010000380.1 GCA_026391935.1 Bacteroidota bacterium
AAATAAGGTTCTATCGTTATTATCTGAATTCAATGCGCCTGCTACATTTTTTCTGATAGGCAATAAGATTCAGGGAAACGAAAATATCGTCAAGGAAATTGATGCAGCAGGTCACATCATTGGAAACCATACCTACTCGCATTCTTTTTTTATTGATTTCAAAAGTACAAGTGGATTTATCTATGAATTGGATGCAACTTCCGATATTATTTTTAAACTTATTCACAAGCGAGTGAAAATGTTTCGCCCACCATACGGAGTCACAACTCCAAACCTTGCTCGAGCATCAAAAGCATTAAATTACGATCTCATTGGCTGGAATGTCCGTTCGATGGACACTACCAATGAAAGTGAAGAGAAGATCACTCAACGGGTGAACTCCCAGATAAAACCAGGCGCGATTCTCCTGTTTCATGATGCCTCTGAAAAAACAATTCAAGTACTGAAACAAACGCTTATTTTTGCTAGAGAAAATGGCTTCAAAATTGTAGGATTAGAAGAACTTTTAAAAATTAAAGCATATCATTAAATTATGAAAAAATTACTTCTGTTACTATTCTGCGCAATTTCCTATTCAATATTTGCACAAGCTCCTGCAGGTTACAAGCCGGTAAAAGACACGACTGCCTTCAAACAAAAAATGCAGGAACAGTCAAAATTGATCAATTCCATTGAAAGTGATTTCACCCAGGAAAAATATTTAAGTGTGATGTCCGAAAAGATAATCAGTAAAGGACATTTTCAATTTAAAAAAGTGAATATGTTACGCTGGGAATATAATGAACCATACAAATATCTAATTGCCATCAACAAAGATAAAATGTATATCAAAGACAATGGAAAAGTGACCAAGTATGATATCAATTCAAACAAAATGTTCAAGAGCATCAATGAGATGATGATCAATACTGTTCAGGGAAATTTATTGAATAACAAAGATTATAAAGCAAAATTTTATGAAAATGAAAAATTCTACCTTCTAGAATTGACACCAACTCAAAAAGGAGCAAAAGATTTTTTAAAAGTCATTCAACTTTATATAAATAAAACCGATTATGCTGTAGAAAAAGTAAAAATGATAGAACCTAGTGATGATTATACAAGTATTGATTTTTCGAACAGAAAAACCAACCAGCCGATAGCCGATGAAAAATTTATTATTAAGTAGTTTTATTGTTCTATTATTAGCAAGTTGCAGCCTAGGCCATTACGGGAGACTTGTACAAAATAAAAATGCAAGCGAAAAAATGGCTTCTCCAAAACCCATCTTTGGAGATAACTTTAATTCCTTTTTATTCAAAACGAACATAACCGTTTATGGAAAAGATTTCAGTGGTTTGTTAGTAACAAAACAAATGTCACCAAAAGATTACCGTGTAATTTTCACCACTGAACTTGGAATGAAACTGTTCGATTTTGAATTCAAAGACACTGCATTTACATTACACTACTGCGTTCCACAATTCAACAAACCAAAATTATTAAAAGTGATCCAAAAAGATATTGAGACACTTTTAATGAATAATTTATCAGTAAAAAAAACGGTAGATTATATCGATGAAAATGAATTGTATTTGTTAGTAGAATCTGGATATCAATATGAGTAACCTAGCTGTTAATCATTGGAT
>JAPLDC010000237.1 GCA_026391935.1 Bacteroidota bacterium
CTTGCGATTCTTCCTTTTACTTTAAATGAACCGGAGGTAGGTGTAGTGACTCTTGAAAGGATTTTAAGTAATGTTGATTTACCGGCACCATTTTTACCTATTATTCCAAGCACATCACCTTCATTTACCTCGAATGACAAATCTGAAAGGGCTTTATGATTAAGAAGAGAATGGCTTTTTTTATTAAGTTCGTCAATCCGTAGATTCGGATTTTCTTTTCCCCTCATCTTGGCCCACCATGCATTCATATCTCTTGAAATGGTACCAGTACCCAACTCCCCCAATTGATATTCTTTACTTAATTTTTCTATTTTTATAACTACGCTCACAAGTTTTTTGATTTTAAACAGTGTCCATAAAAGATTTTTCTACTTTATTAAAGATTAAAATACCGACAATCAAAACAACAATCATGAACACAAAACTGTATAATAAATAATACCAATGAAGTTCACCAGAGCCTGTAAAAGCAAAACGAAAGGTTTCAATTACAGAAGATAAAGGGTTTGCCAATATTATTAATTTTTTTGTCGGTGATAATAAAGACAGAGGATATATAACTGGAGTAGCGAACATTAATAACTGAACCCCAAAGGAAATTAAAAAACGCAGGTCACGGTATTTAGTGGTTACAGATGAAATAATAATTCCAATTCCAAAACCAATGCCCGCCATAATTAATACAAGCAATGGAAGTAAGAGTATATAAATAGAAGGGTGTATTACTTCACTGTAAGATGGATAATAACATAATAAAACGCCGATAAATAATAAAAACTGAATAAAAAATGTAATAAGGTTGCTGATAATAATAGAAATTGGAACGGCTAACCTTGGAAAATAAACTTTACCAAATACGTTTGAATTGGAAATAAAGGTATTGGAAGTTTTATTCAAACATTCGGCAAAATAATTCCACATCGTTATTCCTGACAAATAGAAAACAAGTTTAGGAAGTTCGCCTGTAGAAATTTTCGCTATTGAACCAAAGATAACAGCATAAGTAATCGCTGTAAGGATGGGCTGAATAAGATACCACAAAGGACCTAGTATGGTTTGTTTATATACAGATACGAAATCGCGTTTAACAAAAAGCAAAACCAGATCCCGATAATTCCATAGCTCCCTCAGATTAATATCAAACCAACTTACCTGAGGTTTAACAAAAAGCGTCCATTCTTCTTTTTGATCTTTTATTTCCATTTTCACAAAAAATTATTTCCCCTTTGACTTGCCGTAACCATAGCCATAAGAGCTTCCATAACCATAACCATAACCATAACCATAACCATAACCATAATTATAGTAAAAACTTGAACGCTTGCGTTTTACCCCATTTAAAATAAATCCGAAGTTTTTTAATTTGTTTTTTTCGACAATCTCTTGCGCAGCAGCAATTACTTGTTTGCTTGCATATTTAGCATTCAAAACAAATATGGAGATGTCAACATTTTTCATGATTACTAATGCATCTGTTATTAGACCAATCGGAGCTGTATCGATGATCACATAATCAAAATGGCTTCTACCATAGTTAAAAATTTCATTTAAATGATCACTTAAAATAATTTCAGAAGCATTTGGAGGTGTTGGACCAGAAAGGATTACCGACAAATTTTCAATTGCTGTGGGTAAAATTGCCGAAGGGATATCCGTCTTACCAATTAATATCGTGCTAATCCCTATATCCGAAGACATATTCAGGGCTTTTTGAACTTTCGGTTTGTGAAGATCCAATTCCAAAACCAACACTTTTTTACCTGCCCGGGCTAAAATAGCCGCAAGGTTTACTGAACAAAACGTTTTCCCTTCCCCCGGATTATAAGAAGTAATAAGGATTACTTTCGAATCAGCATCGCTCGCCATGTATTGAAGACTTGTTCGTATGCCTCTAAAACTTTCAGTAATTGATGCTTTAGGGTCTTTGTCGACAATAATATAATTCTCCTTGGCTTCCTCAGAAAACATAAGTTCTCCTAAAATTGGCAATGCCGTTAATCGTTTTAATTCATTTATATTTTCAATTTTATGAAAAAATGCAGCTCTGATAAATGCAATCACAAAACCCAAAACAGCAGCAATGATCATGAAAAAATACATTATTTTACGCTTATCCGGTCTGACAATGCCAATAGAATGTGCTGTTTCAATTACACTTGTTTGAGGTAAAATACCTGAACGAGCGATTATAGTACCTACCCTTTTTTCTAATAAATACTCATACATTTTCTCATTCACATCAACTTTCCTTTGTATCGTCAAAAGGTCTTTTTGTGTTTTTGGTATTCCTTTAATAGAACCCGTGATACTTTGTATCTGTTTTTCATAATCGCTTATGCGAATTTCTAAGCCCTTTTTAGAATTTACTATATACGTTAAAATATTTTTCCGAAGCAATTCAATGTTTTGATCCAATTCATTGATATTTCTGTTTTTTTCTGTTGAACCAAACAATCTTTGATTTCGGTCCATTTGCATTGCATAGATATTCTTCAATGCTGTTTGCATGTATTCATCTCCATGCTCAATATAAAAGGAAGGTGGCAATAACTTTTTATCTACTTTATCCGATAATGTCACAATGTATTCTTCCAAGGCTGAAAGGGATTGAATATATAAATTAACATCCCTTTTCTTACTGTCATAATCCATTAATTTACTGAAATAATCTCCTTCTTCCTTATCCAAATCGAGAATCGACTTATTGGATTTATAATGTTCCAATTCGTCTTCCAGGGAATTCAAAATATTTGTAATTTCAACTAACTGTTTATCAATATTCGCTAATGTATTTTCGTTAATAATTATTTGCGATTGTGACGTATATTCAATATATACTTTTGACAACGTGTCAATGAATGAAACCGATCTTTCCGGAATCTCATCCTCGAGAGAAAGCTCTAAAACACTTGTATTTTCAACACTTTCTACTGTTAATGCATTTTTAAATTTATTTATCAAATTTTCAATAGGGTGTATCTGAAACAAATAATCCATTTCATCCAAACTTGCAATCGTTTTATCGTTAATAATAGTATTACTCTTTTTAACAGTAATTATAAAATCAACATCAACAATTTTTTTATCAAAAGGAAAAACCTTAACGACCTCCTTATTGCTCTTCTTATAGGTAATTTGGAACTGCTTATTCCCTATAATTTTAAATTTTATTTTTTGCTCATATAATTCAGCATTCAAACTACTTACAATTACCTCAAAAGGCATTGCCTGATATACTTCCTTCGTTTTAAGTCTTCCAACAATAAAATAGGACACGTCTAATTTTAGTTTAGAAAGCACCTTTTCAATCAGATCATTTGATGTAATAACCCGTATCTGATTGTCATTATCCTGATACGGTTGATAAAATCCTAAGCCCTTGTACATCTGATTTTGATAATCGTAGGTCTGGTCATCGGATTTTAATAAGATCTGCGACTTTACTGCATAAACATCAGCGAGCTTATAAGTATAGAAATAAGAAAAGAGACTTGCTAAAAAAACTAACAAAACAATAATGTACCAATTTTTTGAAACAATCTTTAAAATTGATCTTAAATCATCTAGTTCTATGATACTTGTTTTTTTTTTATTAGGCATATTTATTTGAAATCAAACACAAATATAGGAAAAACATCATAAAACAGACTTTTTTTTAGAATTCCAGTTTTTGGGAAATAATATTAATGGATTATTATTTTAAAGTCATTTACTATTTATTATTTCAAATATGTTTTTTATGTCCATAATAATTCCTACATTTGAAGAACAATTGTTGTATCAATTCTATCAAATTTTGCTTATCTATTGCAAACAGTGATTGATTGGTTAATTAATATAATAAACAACACAAAGATGAAAAAACTATTTTTCAGTTTTATATTCGCTTGGACTCTGTCTTCCACAGTTTTAGCCACAACATACACTTCAGCCGGAGTCGGGCCTGCTGCATGGAATGTTGCTACATCCTGGAGTCCAAACGGAATTCCTACTTTATCTGATGATGTTATTATTGCTGTAGGTCACACCATTACGATTAATACGCTGCAGTCTTGCGCAAATTTAACTGTTAATGGAACCTTATTGGGAACTTCTGGATTAAATCTCCGAATATATGGCAACTATATTCTTAACGGAACAGAAGCTGGGAACGGTGCAATATCATTTTTCGCTACCGGAGGCACAATTTCAGGAACAGGACCAAGATCTATTACTATTTCTTACACGTTTGCTGGAAACTCTACCAGAACAATTGTTGCCGGCGCTATTATCACAAAAACGGGAGCAACGGCTATTGCAACCAACGCAATCGTAACGAATTTAGGAACTGTTACATTAGGTGTCGTTAACACTGTTGCAGGTGCTACCTTTATAAACAGTACAAATGCTTCATTAACAATAAAGAATGCTGGGTTTATGTCTGGAAGAACATTTACCGCAATAGCATCCGGAAATACAGTTACTGTTCAATATACAACAGGCGCTGTTCCACTAACCACTTCCGGCTACTATAACCTTAAAATAGCAGGAACAGTTTCAGGGACAAAAACATTAGCTGCCAATACCATCGTTGCTAAGAACTTAACCATCAACTCCAACAATACGTTAAACTCTAACAATTTTGACCTTTCGGTTGGTGGCAATTGGCTGAACAACGGAACATTTACTGCCAGTGCCGGAAAAACGGTTACCTTCAATGGAAGTATTGCTCAAACGGTATCCAATACTTTAGGAACAACAACCTTTAAAGGATTAGCCGTAAATAACAATGCGGGTGTTACACTTACCTCCGGTATTTATAAATTGGACGAAGTATTAACAGTTACCAATGGTACATTTAATACAGGAGGCAGAACCTTTACCATGACATCTACAGCTACTCAAACAGCACGCATCGCACCAATCACAGGATCTGGTTCTATCGCAGGTAGTTTCATCATTCAACGATTTATTACAGCAAGGGATACTACGTATGCTGATTTTTCTTCGCCTGTTCAAAGTTCTACTTTTGCAGATTGGGCCAATGAATTGCCATTAGTAAATTATAATGAAACCCCTCCCTCATCTGTAGCATCTGCTGGCACCTATGATGAAGCTTCGGGTGTTTATGTTCCTGTTACAAGCGCCGGAACATTTCTTACTCCGGGACAAGGTTTTGAAGTTTATCTTTCAGGTGCTTCCTATGCCAACTTTCCTGCAACAACAATGAATACAATTGGAGTTCCAAATCAAGGCGATTTTGATCTTAGTTTCTCTATCTCAAATACAAATGCAGACCCGTCAATTGCCGGATGGAATATGGTTGGAAACCCTTATGCTTCAAGCATTTCGTGGAATTCAATTTATCATGACCCGGGGACATTTGGTTTATACGATTATATTGAGATGTATGATTGGACAATTGCAGATTGGCATGGTTATGCTTCAGCATCTGGAATAGAAATTGGAGCAACGCAAGGTTTTTGGGTATATGGCTTGCCGGGAAATGTTCCTGTTGGTCTTGTTATTCCTGAATCATCGAAAACAACCTCTTCTAACAGCTCCATAAAATCGGTGACGAAACCTGCATTCTTTAGTCTTAAACTAGGAAGTGCATCCTCTTCTGTTGCTCATATTTTTAAAGTTTCTGCGAATGACATTGCCAGTGACGGATTAGACAATAATGACATCCCCTTCCACCCTAGTTTAAATAGTACTACTCCTCAAATGTATACTATGGTTGACGGGAAAAAGATCAATATCAATAATTTTAACTCTTCAAACGAGAACTACTCAATTCCTTTAATAACAAAAGTAAATGTATCCGGCAACTACGTTATTGAGGCTTCCGGCTTTGAATTTGTTTCTGATTATACATGTATAAAACTACAGGATAATCTTACAGGTAAATTAATTGACTTAATTGCTGAAAACAAATATGCTGTAACAATCAATTCAACTGACAATGATGACCGTTTTACACTTTTGTTCAGCAAAGACAGTAATTGCAAATCCTCGGCATCTGCAAATTCAAATCCTTCTTCTGATTTTAACAATCAAGTAGAAATTTTGCCTACTGCTCACGGAAACGTTCTTAACTTTAATTTATCAGAAACAACAAACACAAATGTTTCAATCGTAAATGTATTAGGTCAGACAATTGTAGCGTCAATTTCTTTAGAAGCAAATACACAATCACTTAACATTTCATTACCTGAAAATTTCAGCGGATTGTATATTGTTAAAGTTGAATCGGCTAAAGGAACGATTACTAAAAAGTTTGTAAGAAAATAAATATTAAATGACTGTATTAAAAATTACTTTTTATGACTAAAAAAATTGTTAAGATAGCTTTTGTTCTCTTGTTCATTTTATCACCTTCTTTCATCTCCTCCACCTTTGCAGTTGGTATGGGTGGTATGGGTGGTATGGGTATGGGTGTTCCTTGTGGTGGTCCTTTCCCCCCTTGTCCTATTCCACTAGATAGTGGATTAATACTTCTGCTTTTGGCTGGAGCCATTTATGGTGGCTATAAAATATACTTCTCATTAAAAAAGAATCCCGCTTAACCGGGATTTTTTTATTTAACATTCTTCATGAATTTTTCTTTCCTCAGAAATCCGGTTGTCCGTTTTCTTATCTCTGTTTTTACTTTATACATTATATGGTATTTTGTCTATAAATTATGGATCCAACCAGGCCAAAAACTTGATCTGTTTGTCATTGATCTAACTATTTCCATCAGTAAATGGATCTTAGAGTTTCTTGGATATACCGTTTATACCGGCGCTGACCGATTAATTGGTGTTGACGGAACATCCGGACTATGGATTGGAGATAATTGCAATGGAATAGCCTTATTCGCATTATTTGCCTGGTTTATTATTGCTTATAAAGGAAAAATCAAACACAAACTGATCTTTATACCAATAGGAATTATCTCCATACAACTCTTAAATGTTTTCAGAGTCATTGTTTTGGCAATATTGGATACTTATTCAAGAGCATGGACAGAATTTAATCATACGTATACCTTCACCATAATTATTTACGGGTTCATTTTTTTTCTCTGGATGTTATGGGTAAATCGGTTTTCTGAGAAATAAAAACACGTATCGCCAATGACCTTGTATTTTCCACCACAGATTACACAGATTTTCACAGAATAGATATTTTTTAGAAGATGCAAAAGATCATGCATCTCTTAAATAAAATATTCAGGAAAATACCATAAGTGTTTACCAACAACCAGCTTCTTTTTATCGTGGATTTCCGCATATAATTAAACAGGTTGACTTTTCAACAAAAACCAGAAAACAAATCCGTGTAAATCAGTGTAATCTGTGGTGAATCACCTACTTATAAAATTTCTTCACTATAGTTCCTTTTTCAGAACTAATCTTAAGTAAATATATACCAGAAAAACCGGCAGGTAAAACCACTTTCTCTGACTGAGTATTTCCAACAACAGTCTTAGCCGAAACAATATCTTGTCCTAACATATTCATTACTTCAATAACAACGGGTGTACTTTCAGCAAAACTGAAATTAACCAAATTCCCTTCTGTAGTTGTGGTAACATTCACTTCGTTTTCAAAGGCTGTTACTCCTTTTGATGAAATCAATGTATTGGAACAAAAATTATTCTTGCTAAAATGAACGATAAATCGATCAGGACTATCAGTTGTTTTGGAGTTAAATGAATAGGTATTATCCTTTTTTAGATCGATCATCTTATGTGATAATTTATCCTCCAAAATAACACATGTATATTCAGCGATAAATTCAAAACCATCTGCTTTAATTTCGTAATTGCCCTCCACTCCCACTTCTGATTTTAATTGAATAGCAT
>JAPLDC010000184.1 GCA_026391935.1 Bacteroidota bacterium
TTATCATAAAAACGAATTTGTCCATTCCCATCTTTCAATGTACAACAATCAACAGGTTTGCCATCAGAGGTATTTGAAGCAATTACATTATATGGACTACCTTTTTTATAAACAATATTTTCCCATAGGGTACCATCTTCGTAATAAAAAAAATAAGAACTGTCCCTTAATGCACATCTCCTGAATTTTTGTTCTTTAAGATTCCCATTTTCGTAATATCTTTTTGAAATTCCATTTAAGGTATCACCAATATAATTTTGTGTTTCAGATATTTTTCCATTCTCATAATAATAAGTTGATAGCCCTTGTATACTATCATTCACATACTTCGTTTCAAATGAAGGATTTCCATTTTTAAAAAGACCTTTAAAAATGCCATTCTTTTTACCATTTTTGTAATTCATAGTGCAAGATAATTTGCCATCAGAATAAAAGGACTCCCATAAACCTTCCTTATAACCATTCAAATAAGAACCTCTCTGCTGCAATGTATCATTCATTCCAATAAACTCCCAAACACCATCCCTATTATCATTTTTATAATTTCCTTTAGTTAACGTCTTACCCTTATAGATCATCTCATAGGAACCATTTTTTATTTTGGAATCTCCAACCACCTGGTACTTATTATAATAATTAATGGCGACAGTATCAGAAATTTGAATCTGAGAATAGGACGTGTTTATCTTTATAAAAAAAGATAAAAGCAGAAAAAATAAAGAATTAATTTTCACTATTCGTGTGATTTTTTTAGTTCCTTCGGAAAATCTATTTTAACGATATAAACACCATTCATAGGGTTTTCCATAGGAATAGCATCACGTAAATAAAAATATAAATGAGTATCGTTTGTTAAATCCTCAACAATTTTTTCTGTTTTTTTCAATAACTTTTTTGAAACTGCGAACTGCATTGTCTTTCCACTTTCTGTAATGCAATCAACAATTGTCATGTCCCATATTTCAAAGCTAAAAGGTTTATCATCGGGAAATAAACCTGCTAAAGTATAAATTGCATTATTTAATATTTTGAATTCCTTCACAGGTTCCGAAACTAGAAATTCATCTTCCCACAAATGTTTAATATTATCTTCTGATTCTTGTCCTTCGTAAAGATCGTTAGCCAATCCCACGTTGAATTCGGAGTTTACCAATATAAAATGTAAATGTAAGTTCATATTATTTTTTTGTTTCTTTCCAAGTTTTATAAATATCCTGTTGTTTTGGTCGGTCCTTTTCGATCTCACGCAAAGGCTGACATTCTTTTAATGTTGCACGGCAATCGGCAGGCAATTGCTGATATAATTTTGTGCCTTGTGTTTTCCATGCAATCATTTCTTCACTCACGTCCTTAACAACTTTACCGGGATTCCCGACAAACACTTTTCGTTCAGGAATTAAAGTATTTGCAGGCACTAAACACAAAGCACCAATAATGCAATTATCACCAACCACAACATCATCCATGACCACAGCATTCATTCCTACTAAAACATTTTTTCCAATTGTTCCTCCGTGGATGATCGCACCATGACCAATGTGAGCCGCTTCTTTTAACAAAACCGTTGTTCCGGGAAACATATGGATGGTGCAATTCTCCTGAATATTACATCCATCTTCAATAATTATTTGTCCCCAATCGCCTCTAATTGCTGCACCGGGACCTACATAAACATTCTTACCGATAATTACATTTCCTGTGATAGTTGCATTCGGATGTATGAATGCACTTTCATGTATGACTGGTTTGTAACTGTTGAATTCAAAGATGTTTGCCATATTTTTGCCGCAAAGACGCTAAGGCGCTATGCTTTTTTTATTTATTAAACTCTCTCAATAATTACTGCATATCCTTGTCCGACTCCAATACATAATGTGACAAGTGCGTAACGTTTATTTTGTTCCTGCAATTCTATGGCAGCAGAATTCAAAATTCTTGCACCGCTCATTCCCAAAGGATGTCCGAGTGCAATCGCTCCACCATTCGGGTTGATACGAGAATCATTATCAGCCAAACCAAAAGCACGCGTACAAGCTAAGGACTGTGCTGCAAAAGCTTCATTCAATTCAATGATATCAATATCATTCATTGTTAATCCGGCACGTTTTAATGCCATATGACTTGCTTCAACAGGACCAATCCCCATGATCCGAGGTTCAACACCTGCAACTCCACTTGAAACAATTCTGGCCCTTGGAACAAGGTTATATTTTTTCACAGCATCTTCAGAAGCCAATAAAATTGCTATTGCGCCATCATTTAATCCGGAAGCATTTCCTGCAGTAACTGTACCGCCTTCTTTTTTAAAAGCGCCTTTTAATTTAGATAATCCTTCCATCGTTGTTTCCGAACGAATAAATTCGTCTTTATCAAAAATCTTCGGGTCACCCTTTCTCTGAGGTATTTCAACTGCAACAATTTCTTTTGCAAAGCGGCCTTTCGCCTGTGCAGCGGTTGCTTTTTGCTGACTCCACAACGCAAATTTATCCTGATCCTCTCTGCTGATCTTATCTCTATCAGCTAAATTTTCTGCTGTTTCACCCATTCCATCAACACCATACATCTCTTTCATTTTCGGATTGATGAATCTCCAACCAAATGATGAATCGAATAATTGTTGATCACGACCAAATGCAGAGGTCGCTTTCGACATTACCAATGGACCTCGGGTCATATTCTCGACACCACCTGCAATCATCAATTCTGCTTCGCCAACCATTATTGTGCGGGCCGCTGCCATCGAAGCGGATAATCCGGAGGCACATAAACGATTCACTGTTTCACCGGGAACCTGAAATGGCAAACCTGCTAGTAACAATGCCTGACGGGCAATATTGCGATTATCTTCTCCCGCTTGATTAGCACATCCTAACAAAACATCTGCAATTTGTTTTGCATCAATTGTTGGATTACGTTTCATTAATTCTCTTATCACAAGAGCAGCAAGATCATCTGTACGGACAGTTGATAATGATCCTCCTAAATTTCCTATTGGAGTTCGAACTCCATCAATAATAAATGCTTTTTTCATAATCTACGAATAACTAATTTTTACGAATTTACGAATCTGTGTATTAACTATAATTTCTTCTCAAAAATAGCCGCCACTTTAATAATAACAGGGTTTAGAATTGCCGTATCATTATGCTTATAAACAATTACTGTGTCACTCTTTTTCGGTGCAGATGAAGAATCACTAGAACTACCACAAGAACTAAGAACAAATAATACAAGTATAAAACTTACAAATACTTTCATTTTTATTTTTTTATACACAGATTGGTAAATTCGTATTATTCGTTATCCGCAACATTCCATTCTTTACTAGTCCGGTAAACAGTTCCTTTAAAAAAGGCGACCTTCTCATTTTTCTGATTAGAGATCTCGATGTGATAGGTTCCTGTTCTATTAGTAAGACTCAATTCTTTTGATTCACAGATAAGTTCATCATTCACATTTACGGCAACTGCAAATGAGATCGAGCATTCCAATGCCACGCTTAATCTTCCATAAGCATTGGATGAAAATGCAAGTGCACTATCCGCAAAAGAAAAAGCGATTCCACCGTGAGCGATACCAAAGCCATTCACCATCTCCTCACGGATCTTCATTTTTAGAATGCAATGTCCTTCCTCCACCAAAACTTTTTGAATACCAAGCCACTCACTGAATTTATCTTCAGTAAGCATCTTATCAATTATTTTATTTGCTGATTCTTTACTCATTAATTATAAAGTATAACTGCATTGGTAATAGAAAATATTCACTGAGTTCCATTGCATAATTTAAATCTACATAACCGAATTGGCTCTCCCTTTTTCAGTTAAACGGCAATCTTAATAAAACTTTTTATCATCTCTCACCATCATCTTTAAAAGAATAGATGGGCGATAACGATCCTCATTATATAATTCGTACAGTACATCCAAAGAAGTATATACATTTTTTAAACCTATTTCATCGGCCCATTTCAATAATCCTTTCGGATAATTCACTCCTTTGGTCATTGCAAGATCAAGATCTTCTTTTGAAGCCAACTGTAAATACAAAGAATCAATTGCCTCATTGATCAACATACAAATAACCCGATTGAAA
>JAPLDC010000021.1 GCA_026391935.1 Bacteroidota bacterium
ATGGATCTTTCAGTTCGTGCTTTAAATTGCTTAAAAGCTGCTGATGTTGAAACACTTGCTGATCTTGTATCTTTTGCAAAACACGACCTGTTAAAGTTCCGTAATTTTGGTAAGAAATCACTTACTGAATTAGAAGACTTAGTTGCTAATAAAGGTTTGACTTTTGGAATGAATTTAGCAAAATATAAATTAGATAAAGAATAAATCAATTTGAAAATGTGCTAATTTGAAAATGTGCAAATGCAAATGCAATTTCCAAATTATCAAATTATTAAATTAACAAATTAACAAAATGAGACACGGAGATAAATTAAATAATTTAGGAAGAAAAACAGCTCATCGCAAGGCGATGTTGGCTAATATGGCTAGCTCGTTGATCCTGCACAAAAGAATTGCAACTACTATAGCTAAAGCTAAAGCTTTGAGAATATATGTAGAACCTCTTTTGACAAAATCAAAAGACGATTCAACACATTCAAGACGTACTGTATTTGCTTATTTGGGAAATAAAGAAGCGGTTGATATGCTTTTCAAAGAAGTGTCAACAAAAATTGCTGATCGTCCAGGTGGATACACAAGAATCCTGAAAACAGGAGCACGTTTAGGCGATAATGCCGACATGTGTTTTATTGAATTAGTTGATTATAACGAAAATATGTTGGCAGCTAAAGCACCTGCAAAAGCTAAAACAGCTAGACGTGGTGGTAAAAAGAAATCAACAGATGCAGCTACTAAAACAGTTGAAAAATCTGAAGAATCAACAGATGATAGCTCAAAAAGTGAATAATTTGTTAAATTAATATTTTCAATCTTAAAAAGGATAAAGTAATTTTGCTTTATCCTTTTTTTATGCTCCCAAAGTGCGTTTTTTTATTTTAATTAGGGAGTTGTAATTAATGACGTTTTTATCACATGATTTTGTTGTGTGCAATTGATATAATATGAAATATACACCAAAAACTCCTGCAATATTATTACTTGAAGATGGTAAAGTTTTTTACGGAAAAGCAGCCGGAAAAATTGGTATTGCAACCGGAGAAATTTGCTTCAATACCGGTATGACCGGCTATCAAGAGATTTTTACGGATCCTTCTTATTTCGGACAAATCATTGTTGCAACCAATGTGCATATCGGAAATTACGGTGTGAACAAAGATGAAGTGGAATCCGATTCAATAAAGATTGCTGGTTTGGTATGTAAGCAGTTCAATGAATTTCATTCCCGTAAACGTTCTGATGGATCTCTGAAAGATTATTTCGAAAATGGAAATATCGTTGCGATATCCGATGTGGATACGAGAGCGATTGTTCGTTACATCAGAGATAAGGGTGCAATGAATTGTATCATTTCTTCTGAAACCCAGGATGTAGGAATTCTCAAAGAAAGACTTTCAAAAGTCCCTTCTATGGCAGGATTGGAGTTGTCTTCGAAAGTGAGTACTACAAAACCTTATTTTGTAGGTGATGTGAATGCAGTATATAAAGTTGCAGTGACCGACTTTGGTGTAAAGAAAAACATTTTGCGTTCATTGGCCGAACGAGGTTGTTACCTTCAGGTATTCCCTATGAAAACAGCTTTCGAAGAAATGATGAAATGGAAGCCAGATGGATTTATGATTTCAAATGGACCTGGAGATCCATCTGTAATGAAAGAAGAGATTGTTACAATCAAAAAAATTATTGACTCAGATGTTCCAACTTTTGGGATTTGCTTAGGACATCAGCTGATTGCTGAAGCATCTGGTATCTCTACTTTTAAGATGCATAAAGGACATAGGGGCATCAATCACCCTGTTAAGAATCTCATTACAGGCAAAAGTGAGATCACTTCTCAAAATCACGGATTTGGTGTTAAATTGGAAGACGTTGCAAAGGTTAATAACATGGAAGTTACTCATGTCAATTTAAATGATAAAACTATAGAAGGGCTACGTTATACTGATAGAAATGTTTTTTCTGTTCAATATCATCCGGAAGCTTGTCCGGGACCTTATGATTCACGTTATTTATTTGATGATTTTATTTCAATGATAGCATCAGTAAAAAAGAAAGAAAATAAAACGAAAGTTACTGTATAAATACGAACGCCTCTGACGAACATCTGGGGCTTTTTTTTTTCTGATAGAGAATTCTTCATTTTTATTTTTTTGTTTTCGGGGTGTAGCTATTATCACCCTCGTTAATATTTATCACTTGCTTATAGGCAAGTGATCTAGTATTTGATTCTGAAGATGAATAAATAAAAATAGCTTCATGAAAAATTATTAGATAAATTTTTGACTTGCATTTTGAATTAATGGATTAGTTTCCAATTGCAAGAGTTCCTGAGAATTCTAATTGCTTGAAAATTATCAATGAAGTTCGATAAAATCAACCCTTATGGTGACAAAGAGAGACAAGTTTTTCAGTTTGTCTCTCTTCTTTTTAGGAAAGCCTGATTTTGCCATCTATTAAACAGTGATTAAATATTTTTGATTGGTTAAAAAACAAACACTGAAACACTTAGAGATTCTATGGTAAGTGAAAATTAGCATTTGATAAAAAATATTTTATATTTGTATTGATTATTTACTCTCCTAATATAATCCATAATATTTTTCTTTATTAATAAAAACACGCAGGATTCATTGCAAAATTCTTTTGTAAGAATGCGAATTGTATGTGCTGAAGAAAATATTTTTAATGGAATTGTATTGACCTGATAGCTAACAGTAATAATGGAAATGGGAATGTAGTAGCAGCTCTATCAGAAAATAATAACGGTATCTAAACCAGCTCTTATTTAGCTGTAAATAATTAATTTCAACACACAAAAATAAAAAAAGGTAAGCCGAAAACTGATTAGAGTAGGCAAAATAAATTAAATAAAATAAATGTTAAAAAAAACAAAAATTTTAGGGATTATTTCTGCAACAATTGGAGTAATAATTTTTGCATATGAATTGATCGTAGGTTGGGGCAACGAGAGCTATTCTCGTCATCCTTTAATTTCTCTAGCATTCTCTACGTTGGGTATCGTTTTAATAGCGTATTCTATGAACAAGAAAGACAAGGGATAATGTGCAGTTTGCAAATTAGCATTTTATTTAAAATGGTTACATTTCTGATTCTTTACTCTTCTAAAATAATCCGTAATATTTAACTATAAATCAGTTCTGTGCGCGAAATAATTATTATGTGTTTTTTTAGAAATTACAATAACTTTTTTCCTGGTTGTTAGATTTTGCAAAAAAAGTTATGCGAAAACGAATATTATTGCTCTTCCTTACTGTTTCAGCTGTATCTTGTAATCAGCGTCAAAACAAAGCTCCGGCTGGCATCTTTGCCCCAAAAGTTACCGAAGCCAAAGGTTATTCTGTTCCAAAAGACAGCATAAGCGAACCAGTAACAGTTCCTGCCGGAATACCAAAAACGGTAAAAGCTGGAAATCCAATAATAAACCTAACCAACCTTAACGTTCACATTGCCGGACAACCAGAAATTACTGTGGTAGGGTTACCAAAAATAAATACTCCTGGCACGGATACTTTTTTATTACCAAAAACAATTATAACCAAAGGTATTATCAAACGCGCGGGAATCCCAGAAGTTCTTATTGCTAAAGACGCAGCAGCCAAAGATATTAACCCCGCTAATTTTTCTTTTTATAAAACCCCACAAGGTTTAAAACAGAATACCGTGCGTTGTATGTTGCAAGATAAAACCGGAAACCTTTGGCTTGGCACAAATGGCGGTGGCGTTTGCCGATACGATGGGAAATCCTTTACAAATTTTACAGAGAAAGAAGGCCTAAGTAATAATAGCATTTATAGTATTTTAGAAGATAAAACGGGAAACCTTTGGTTCGCTACTTATGGCGGTGTCTGTTGTTACGATGGGAAATCCTTTACAAATTATACAGAGAAAGAAGGCTTGATCAATAATCATGTTTATTGTATTGTAGAAGATAAAATCGGAAACCTTTGGTTCGGGACAAATGGCGGTGGCGTTTGTCGTTACGATGGTAACCGAGTAGAGGCAATAGAAAGAGGAGAAAAAACACCTCCAGGTGCACAACAAGACCTTAAAAAAATAAATGGGAAGCTTATTAAATCTTTTACAAATTATACGGAAAAAGAAGGCCTGAGCAATAATAATGTTTTAAGTATTTTAGAAGATAAAAGCGGAACCCTTTGGCTCGGCAGTGATGGCGGTGGCCTTTGCCGTTACGATGGAAAATCCTTTACCAATTATACCGAGAAAGAAGGCCTGAGCAATAATAATGTTTTAAGTATTTTAGAAGATAAAAGCGGAAACCTTTGGTTCGGCACAGCAGGCGGTGGCGTTTGTCGTTACGATGGAAAATCCTTTACAATTTTTACGGAGAAAGAAGGCCTGAGTAGTAATGTTGTTTTGAGTATTTTAGAAGATAAAATCGGAAACCTTTGGTTCGGCACTTATGGCGGTGGCGTTTGCCGTTACGATGGAAAATCCTTTACCAATTATACCGAGAAAGAAGGCTTAATCAGTAGCTATATTTATATTATTTTAGAAGACAAAACCGGAAACCTTTGGTTCGGCGGAAATGGCGGTGTGTGTCGCTACGACGGGAACAGAGTAGAAGCAATAGAAAGAGGAGAAAAAATACCTCCAGGAGCTCAACAAGACCTAAAAAAAATAAATGGAAAGTTTGTTAAATCGTTTACCAATTATACCAAGAAAGAAGGCCTGAGCGATCCTGATATATATAGTATTATAGAAGACAAAATCGGAAACCTTTGGTTCGGCACAGGAAGCGGTGGCGTTTGTCGTTACGATGGTAACCGAGTAGAGGCAATAGAAAGAGGAGAAAAAACACCTCCAGGTGCTCAACAAGACCTTAAAAAAATAAATGGGAAGCTTATTAAATCTTTTACAAATTATACGGAAAAAGCAGGCCTGAGCAATAATTGTGTTTGGAGTATTTTAGAAGATAAAAGCGGAAACCTTTGGTTCAGCACAGGAGGCGGTGGCGTTTTCCGTTACGATGGTAACCGAGTAGAGGCAATAGAAAGAGGAGAAAAAACACCTACAGGAGCTCAACAAGATCTTAAAAAAATAAATGGAAAGCTTGTTAAATCTTTTACCAATTTTACTGAGAAAGAAGGACTGAACAACAATTCGGTGCTAAATATGATGCAGGATGTAGATGGAAATATTTGGTTCGGTACACGAAATGGATTAAGTAAAGTAACTGCCAAGAATTTGGCAAATTTTGGCCTCACCTCGGCCCTCTCCAAAAAAGGAGAGGGAGAAATAGGATTCAACCCCATAAAAGAGGCTTTTTTCTATAACTATGGTTATAACGATGGGTTTTTAGGTATAAACTCTAGGAGGAATTCCGTTTTGCAAGATAGTAAAGGAAGAATTTGGTGGGGCACAAATATACTAACCTGTTTCGATCCTAAAGGAAGTATTACAGATACAACTGCACCAATTGTTAACCTTACAAGTGTAAAATTATTTGGAGAAGAAATAGCCTGGGCAAATTTAAACGCCGTATATACCGATAGCACAGGTAAAGAAATAATTAGAGGAACAACAAATGATACTTTACTTTCCAATGGAATTTTATTGAAAGATATACAATTTGATGGCTTAACAAAATGGTATAATTTACCCGTGCATTTAAGTTTACCTTACAATAACAATAATATTACGTTTAATTTTATTGGCGTTCACATGCAGAGTCGGAACTACGTTAAATACCAATATAAATTAGAAGACATAGATCCCGATTGGAGTTCAATTACAGATAGAACGGAAGCTCCATATGGTAATTTACCAAGCGGCGATTATATTTTTAAAATAAAAGCCATGAACCAAAGTGGTGTATGGAGCGAATCATTTGAATATAAATTTGTTGTGCGCCCGCCTTGGTGGCGAACATGGTGGTTCAGAACATTGGTTGGGTTATTAACTATTGGCAGCATTTTTTATTTCATTAAAAGCAGAGAAAAGAAATTAGTTGCCGAAAAAGAAAAACTGGAAAAAACTGTTGATGAAAGAACAGCAGAAGTTATTGCTCAAAAACACATTGTGGAAGAAAAACACAAAGAAATTACGGATAGTATAAATTATGCCGAACGAATACAACGGGCATTATTAGCAAGTAAAAAAATGTTGGATGAAAACTTGAGCAATTACTTTATATTGTTCAAACCAAAAGATGTAGTAAGTGGGGATTTTTATTGGGCAGCAAAATTAAGTAACAAGCAATTTGTATTAGTAACAGCCGATAGCACGGGGCATGGTGTGCCAGGGGCTATTATGAGTATTGTAAACATTGCCAGTTTAAAAGCAGCATCATTACAAGGAATAACCAGCCCCGATTTATTATTGAACGAAACAAGAAGATTAGTTATTGAAAACTTAAAAAATGATGGCAGTGCCGAAGGTGGTAAAGATGGCATGGATGGAAGTTTA
>JAPLDC010000154.1 GCA_026391935.1 Bacteroidota bacterium
AAGTTTATCATTGACAGGAACAGGAAAAGTAAAAAGAAAACAAGCTATTAAAAGCAACATCTTGACTAAAAAATCTACTAAAGCAAAACGTGCTTTAACAGGTACTACAATTGTAGATGTTACAGATTTGCCACGTGTAAAAGCAATGTTAACGATCGGAAAATAATTTTCTGAACGACAAAAGATCAAAATACAGTTTAACTAATAATAACCAGGTCCTCAGTATTAAGTTTCTTTTAACTGTAAGAACGCTGAAACCAAAAAACAAAAAACAACATGCCTAGATCGGTTAACTCGGTGGCTTCAAGAGCCAGAAGAAAAAAAGTATTAAAACAAACAAAAGGGTATTGGGGAGCAAGAAAAAATGTTCTTACAATCGCTAAAAACGTTTTAGAAAAAGGTTTAACTTACGCTTACCGCGATAGAAAACAAAAGAAACGTAATTTCCGTGCTATTTGGATCCAACGTATCAACGCGGGTGTTCGTCCTTACGGAATGTCTTACTCAGTATTTATGGGTAAAGTACACGCTAAAAATATCGACTTGAACCGTAAGGTTTTGGCTGATCTGGCGATGAACAATCCGGATGCTTTCAAAGCAGTGGTTGAATCAGTAAAATAGAATTTCAATATTCAATGCTACGACAAAAAAGTCTCCCGAAGTTTCGGGAGACTTTTTTGTTTATTTTTACTATATGAGCAAATCCTATCGCCTCTTCCTTTCCACAATTCTTACGCTTTTTGCTGGTTTATTGCTCATGCTTTGTTATTTCAATCGTTTGGCAACAGATGATTTTTACTTTATCTGGGATGTTAGGAATCAAGGAATAATAAAAGGTGTTACGTCACAATATATGCAGTGGTGCGGAAGATTTGCGGCAACATTTTTTATGGATATTTTTTACAAAGGATTTGATATCCAACAATCATATTATTCTTTATTTCCTTTTATTTCGGCTTCTTTGTTATTAGCAGGAGTATATTTTTTACTGAAAAATATAGGACGAAAATTGTTTTTAACTTTTTCAAAATCTCAATTTCTATTAGCATCCGCTTCTTTCACAGCAATGCTGTTTTTCCTGAGTTTTGATATTGGAGAATCCTGGTTTTGGTTTTGCGGAATGAGCTCATATTTATGGAGTATCATTGCTTTTGTATGGGGATGTGTATTTCTCAGCAATTCAAAATACAAGATTCTTTCATTATTTGGTGCAATTTTTTGTTTTATCTATATTGGTGGTTCATCGGAAGTATATTCCGCCATTTTTGGATTATTCTTCACAGTATTACTTTTCAAAAATTATCTGAAGTTAAAAGACATAAGAATATTCCTTTCCAAAAAAAGAAATAAAAAACTCGTTTTTATCTATACTGTTTTTGCAATTTCTTTTTTGATATTTTTAATTGCTCCAGGGAATTACCTTCGAGATAGCCTTTTCCCTGAACATAAATTCTTTTACTCCTTTTTTATTACAGCAAAATCATTTATAAAATTCGGAATACTCTACCTGCCATTTAAACTGGTTTATATTTTAACTTTTGTTAGTCCATTTTTACTTATAGGAGAAAGCTGCAAATCATTCCCAATAGATAACTTTAAAATTCCCTTTCGGACCTTTTTTTATAAAATAAGCATCGCATTTGTTGTGATCCTTTTTATTTTTTATTGGATGGTAGCATATGTAATGGTTGAATCAGGACCTCCTAGAGTATTATTTCTAGTATCTTTCCTCCTATCGATATACTGTTGCTGCATTTTCTTTTTTGTGGGATACAAAGGGATCTTAAACAAAAAATATTTTGAAGTGTTTAAAATTACCGGGTTGGTACTCGGTTTCGGGATGATGATTTTTCTGATTTTTAGTCAGTACAAAACAGCCTCTACATACGCAAAAGCTTATGACCTGAGGATAGACTACATTCTTGAATTAAATAATAGAATTGAAAAGGATACGGTAATTATCCTGACCCCTTTGCCTCCATCCGGAATGCTATATTCTTCTGAAATAACGAACGATACAAGTCACTTTACTAATAAGGAATTACGTCTAGGATACAAATTGAAATATCATGTAATATCTGAAAAGAAAAAAGATTAAAGCCAATTTTGTATTCAAAAATTAGGTAAAATTGTACTCTTAAAATTCATTAAAAAATCACACGATGACCAAAGTGCTTATAGCAACAGAAAAACCGTTTGCAGCTACTGCTGTTGATGGGATAAAAAAAACTTTTACTGATGCGGGTTTTGAAACTATCCTACTTGAAAAATACACCGATCCAAATGATCTAATTAATGCTGTGGCAGATGTGGATGCATTAATTATCCGCAGTGATAAAGCAAGCCGGCAGGTAATAGAAGCAGGTAAAAAACTTAAAATAATTGTCCGTGCAGGTGCCGGATTCGATAACATCGACCTAGTTGCAGCTACCGAAAAAGGAATTGTCGCAATGAATACTCCCGGTCAAAATTCAAATGCTGTTGCTGAACTTACCTTTGGGATGTTGGTTTTCATGGCAAGAGCAAATTTCAAAGGCGGCTCAGGAACTGAATTAAAAGGCAAAAAGCTTGGTATTCATGCATATGGAAATGTAGGAAAAAATGTTAGAAGGTTTAAAGAAGTTCTTTGTTGCAAGACCAGATTTTAAATACATATCTGATATTATGCCAGATTGCCACGCTGAACTTTTACAGTTCGAGAACAGATATTATTCAACCCCTAAAAAACAAGGTGCAGAAACTTCCGAAGCTAATATTAATGCAGGCTTTGCGGCAGCCAATCAAATTGTAAAATTCATCAAAAATGGTGATAAAACTTTTCAAGTGAACAAATAATTTGATTTTCGACAATGTTGCGTTAGGGATTGCAGCGTAAATCCTTTTGATAGGAACGAACAAAAGATTGCAGCGAAAAGCCCGCCCCGTAAGGGAACGCCCAAAATAGTATAAAACAACACTTTATAATAAAAAATAAAACTTAAAAAATATGGCCATTTTAAAAGCATTTAAAGGAGTTCGACCACCACAAGAAATTATAAAATCCTTAGCATCTCGTCCATACGATGTATTGAATTCGAAAGAAGCACGCATTGAGGCGCAAGGGAATGAAGTTTCATTATTACATATAACAAAGCCGGAGATCGATCTTCCCGAGAGTTTGGATGAACACGATGAGCAGGTATATGCAAAAGCAAGAGAAAATTTCGAAAAATTTCAGAAGAAAGGATGGTTGGTTGATGAAGAAAAAGAATGCTTGTACATTTATGCACAAACTATGAATGGACGTACACAGTACGGCTTGATGGGTTCTGCGGGAGTTAGTGATTAATGCTAACATTGAGCCGGTATTCTTTACATATCCTGCAGTAAAAGAAATTGATGAAATTGTTGAACGTATTGTAAAAAATCAAAAACCGGAGTACGATTTTGTTGCAGATGAAGGATTTGGACATCATTTCTGGGTAATTAAAGATGATGCAACGATAAAAAGTTTGATCGACTTATTTGCAAAGGTTCCCTACACATATGTTGCAGATGGACATCACAGAACAGCTGCTGCTGCATTAGTAGGCAACGAGAAAAAACAAAAAAATCCAAATCATACAGGAAATGAAGAGTATAACTACTTTTTGGCTGTTCATTTTCCCGGGAACCAATTAAGCATTATTGATTATAACCGTGTTGTTAAAGACTTAAACAATTTAGCGCCATCCGAACTTTTAGAAAAACTTAAGATCGTTTTTGATATCGAAGAAAAAGGAACTGAAATTTATAAGCCGGCTAAACTGCATAATTTCAGTATGTATCTGGAAGGCAAATGGTATTCAATGACTGCAAAACCAGGTACCTATACTGATAATGATCCTATTGGAGTGCTTGATGTAACCATACTTTCTAAATTAATACTAGAAAGTCATTTAGGAATAAAAGATCTTAGAACTGATAAACGTATTGATTTTGTTGGTGGAATAAGAGGCTTAGGCGAATTAAAAAAACGCGTTGACAGCGGTGAGATGAAGGTAGCATTTGCTCTTTATCCTGTTTCCATGCAACAATTATTTGATATTGCCGATACCGGAAATATTATGCCTCCTAAAACAACTTGGTTTGAACCAAAACTAAGAAGTGGTCTGGTAATACATAAATTATCCTAGATGTAAAAAAAACAACTTATTCCCTCCCAGCAGCTATTAATTAGTTGTTTGGAGGGAATTTGATCTTTTGAACAAATGTCAATTGTAGAAAATCTTCATAAAGTAAAATCCTTATTACCTTCAAATGTTAATTTGATCGTGGTTACAAAAACGCAGCCGATCGATAAGCTAATGGAGGTGTATAATTGTGGTCACAAGATCTTTGGCGAAAATAAAGTTCAGGAGCTTTTTGATAAATATGAAGTTTTGCCGAAAGATATTGAATGGCACTTGATCGGGCACTTGCAAACCAATAAAGTTAAATTTATTGCGCCTTTCGTTTCCTTGATCCATTCGGTAGACAGTTTAAAATTATTACAAGAGATAAATAAACAAGCTGAAAAAAATCAAAGAATAATAAATTGCTTGTTACAGATATATATTGCCGAAGAGGAAACTAAATTTGGATTAAGTTTTTCAGAGGCAGAAGAATTGCTTTCATCGCTGGAATTGAAGGCGCTAAAGAACATAAAAATTACTGGTTTTATGGGAATGGCAACAAATACAGAACAAACAGAACAGATCTCATCAGAATTTAAATCCTTGAAACTCTTTTTTGACCGACAAAAAAATGTACAGCATTTAAATGTTAACCTTATCAATCTTAGTATGGGCATGAGTTCCGACTATATTTCCGCTATCAAAAATGGAAGTAATATGATCCGGGTTGGGAGTTCAATTTTCGGGGAAAGAGCCTGATTCCGTTACTAACATGTTTCGCTTAGCAGAGGTAATTTGTCGATATTTAATTTGAAAATTTACATGAAAATTGAGAATTTATAACAAAATAATATATATTTGCCTAATTAATTAAAAAAATAATCAAATTACATTACAATGAAAACAGGTACAGTAAAGTTCTTTAACGAAGCAAAAGGTTTCGGTTTTATTAAAGATGAATCAGGTCAAGAAATTTTTGTTCATGCAACAGGTTTGGAAGACAAAATCAAAGAAAATGACACAGTAACGTTCGATGTTGCTGAAGGCAAAAAAGGTTTAAATGCGGTAAACGTAAAACGAGCTTAATATATTTTTGCTTTAACAAAAAAACCGTTCTGTCAATAACAAAACGGTTTTTTTTATTGTTATATCTCGGTGACTTACTCCTTTTTTGTCGAATCAACCAAAGGAGTTACCGGCGCTACAACTGCTTTAGGAGCAGGTTTAACCTTCTTTTTATTCTTTTGCGTTCCTGTAAAAGTGTAAGTATGAATAATTTTTCCTTTTTTACGGATAGTTGCTGTTCCGGAAATATTATCACCTTCAATAGTTCCTTCCCATGAAAAACGTCCCTGGTCTTCATTCTTAGCTTCAACAGTAATTTTGTAAACTGCCGAGCCAGAGGTCGAATCTACTTCGTTTTCAAAGTCAGCCTGCGTAAATTGAGCTTGGAGCATAAAGCTGGATTTAAATTTTCCAGCAGGCAAAAAGCCTATTTCATCATTGACCGGTTCGGCTTTTTTCTTTCCTTCTTCAATGAGTTTTATTGTGTAAACCCGCCCATCAATTGGTCCTTTCTTTTTAGCTTGCGCAAATA
>JAPLDC010000262.1 GCA_026391935.1 Bacteroidota bacterium
TTTAGGGATTGATATGTATGGCGATTTTAATAAATGTTATTTGCAGGCTGATGTAGCCCAAAAATTGAAATGTGCACAAGGAATACTGAGATCAAAATTCCCTTTTTATAATTTAATTGTTTTTGATGCTGTTCGTGCCAGAAGTATACAACGGAAAATGTGGGATACCATTAATGTTCCTTCATTTGAGCGATCAAAATATGTTTCTAATCCAAACAATGGTTCCTTGCATAATTTTGGTGCTGCAATTGATGTCAGTATCATTGATGAAAATGGGATTGAGTTGGATATGGGTACGCCATATGATTTTTTCGGAGAATTGGCTTATCCGCGAGAAGAAGATAAAATGATAGAAGAGGGAAAATTAACACACATTCAATTACTCAACAGAAAATTATTACGCGACGTTTTGGAGTCTTCCGGTTTTATGGGCATCACTACAGAGTGGTGGCATTTTAATGCATGCTACAGAACGGAGGCTTACGAAAAATACAAAATAATAGAGTAGTGGCTGAAGACAATTTTTATTTGACAAAAGTTTATCGGATAAACTTTTTTCTCCATAATTTACTGTTTCTTTTAGATAAAGAGTCGAGTAGAAATATAAAAAAGGAGAACGTGTCCAAAAGATACCTTAGAATAAATACTGGTATTTCTGATTAAGAAATTTACTGTTATCTCTTCCTTTTTTCGTCTTAAATATATCAGAACTTACTGAAAGCATAATTTCGTGCGAACCAGAATTATATTTCCTTAATCCCCCAATTTGAATATCGTATGAATAACTTATTTGAAAACTCCCTAAAAAAGTATATCCAGCCTGTAGTGCAATTGCATCATGTAAACGAATAGACACTCCAGCAAAAGCCTGTGCAAAAAAATGCAAACGAAGCGTATAATCCAGCATCATCGGTGCTCCTTTCACATATTGCCCATATAAAGTACTTTCCCAGATATAATCAGGATTTTGTGCAAAATTATATCCCAATGTAAAATTTACCTGTGTTGCATATTTAATAAGACCTTTTTTTGTTGTGTCATTTTTATAAAATTCTGCCGTGGATTGCATAACATGTAAACCACTTGCTCCCACATGAAAACGATCGTTGTATAAATAAAATCCTGCACTTGCATCCGTTACCCATGTACTGTTTGTGATTGCCTGATTTATGGACGCATCTTGATTGTTGTGTAAAGTCATTTGCGTTCCATACAATGTATATTTCGTAAAATTGCCGGCAAGTCCAGCCGACATTTCACAATCAGGAAAACGAAGGTGATAAGCATAACTTGCTCCGATATTCGTTTGTTTGGATGGACCAATTTTATCTTGCATTAAATACAATCCTGCCCCCATTTTCCCCTTTAAAAATCTGCTGTGGATTCCCAAACTCACTGTAGAAGGAGCTCCATCGTATCCTACCCATTGCTTTCTATAATTAAGTCTTGCATCCAACAATCGCTTCGTTCCTGTAATTCCCGGATTAATAATAAATGCGTTGTTCTTGTTTTGGGTATAATAAGGAAGTTGTTGTGCAATTCCTTTTGATGAAATAAAACAAAAAATAAGAAGATATAGAATATGTTTTTTCAAAATGCTTATTTGATAATTGTTACTGTTCCGTGCTTTACTCCTTTACCATCACCAAGATCCATTACAAAAAAATAGGTTCCTTCAGGCAGGGCTTCACCAAAAGCATATCCATCCCAAGTGTTCCGGTATGAATTTGCCTTAAATACGATTTTGCCATTTCTATTATACACCTCTAATTTATTATTAGGGTATTTATAGATATTACCGATATACCAAGTATCATTATTTCCATCATTATTAGGTGTAAATGTGTTGTAAAAAACAACTTCATCATTAGGAATTACTGTTACAATAACAGAATCATAATTTGCACACTTATTAGAAAGATAAGTTCCATATAAATAATATGTTGTAGTAACAACCGGTTCTACATCTGGATTATAGGTATATTGGTATTCTATTGGAAGTGGGGCCCAAGCATAATAAAAACCTCCGGAAGCATTCAATGTTGTTACTTCACCTTCTTGAATGGTTACATCGGGTCCAGCATTGATATTGGGTGTAGGGATAATTGTCACAGTAACATTATCAATAAAAGGCGGGCACGTTGCACTCGTAGCAGTTAAAGTATATGTTGTTGTTAGCAGCGGAGTGGAAGTTGGACGAGGCAATGTATTGTTGTCTAAATAAGTTGTTGGCATCCAAGAATATGATATTCCTGCTCCGTTAATATTCAGGTCGCCACCCAGCAAGGCATGACTGTTTTCACATATACTCGTGTCGTTTCCTGCATCGATATTATCTATATAATACAATGAAGCAACGACAATATCTGAAGCAACTGCACCTGTATCATCTGTAACAG
>JAPLDC010000173.1 GCA_026391935.1 Bacteroidota bacterium
CTTTAGGTGCTACAATATGTACAAACAATTCTACCACATTAACTGCAACCGCTCCGGGTGGAACATACGCTTGGTATGATGCTCCTGTTGCAGGAACTCTTTTAATCACCAACGCAAGTTATACGACACCAATTCTTACTACCGCCACAACCTATTATGTGCAAACTACCATTGCAGGATGTACAGGACCATACACTCCGGTTACTGTTACCATTGCTCCGGGATTAGTTGTAAATGCAGGCTTAGACGATACCGTTTGTTTCGGAGGAACTGCAAATATTGTTGTGGTACCGAATGGTGCAGGCTATACATATCTCTGGACACCCGCAGGAACATTGAGCAATGCAACAATTTTTAATCCGGTTGCAAGCCCTGCCGTTACAACAACTTATTCTGTTACCGTTACAGATCCGGGAGGATGTGTAGGAACAGACAATGTAACGATCTATGCTGATCCTCAAATAACGCTTGCTCTTGCAGGTATTGATGTTACTTGTTTCGGTGCTTGTAACGGTCAAACTATTGTTATACCAGCAGGGGGAACACCTGCCTATACCTACAACTGGACTAGTGGTTGTGTAACAGCTGCTTGTACAGCAATTTGTCCAGGAACCTATACAGTAATTGTTAGTGATGCCTGGGGATGTACAGCAACAGGAAGCACGACTGTAATTCAACCTACTTTGCTTTCAGCATCAATCACAGCAAACACCCCTGCAAGTTGTAATGGAGTTTGTGACGGAACGGCCACTGCTGCAGGAAATGGAGGTACAATTGGCGGAGGATATACTTATTCTTGGAATACTGTTCCCGTTCAAACTACTTCAACGGCAACAGGTTTATGTGATGGTAATTATATTTGTACCATTACAGATGCAAATTCTTGCACTGCAACAACAACTACTACTATCACAGAGCCGACTCTTGTGGTAATTGCTCCTATTGTTTCGCCTTCGATCTGTTTTGGTGGAAGCACTGTTTTAACAGCAAATGCAACAGGTGGTAATGGTGGACCATATGTTTATACTTGGTCACCGGCAACAGGATTAAGTGCAACAAACATTGCTAATCCTACCGCAACGCCTGTGGTTACTACAGTTTACACAGTAAATGCAACGGATGCAAATGGTTGTCCTGCTGCTCCTGTTACAGTTACTGTTACAGTAAACCCTCCACTTTCAGTTGTTTCAGCCGGAACAGCATCCATTTGTCCGGGAGCATCAACCCCTATTTCTGCAATCGCTGCTAATGGTACAGGAGGTCCATATACCTATTCATGGTCACCGGCAACAGGATTAAGTGCAACAAACATTGCTAATCCTATAGCATCACCCGGTGTTACTACTATCTACACAGTAACAGTTAATGATGGCTGTTCACCAGCTGTTACAGCTTCTGTAACTGTAACAGTATTACCTGTTCCTGTTGTAGCATTTGTTGGAGATATATTATCAGGATGTTCACCAGTATGCGTTACATTCACCGACAATTCAACTGTTACCGGAAGTACGATTAATACTTGGAGCTGGAACTTTGGTGATGGCACATCCAGTAATTTACAAAACCCTCCGATTCATTGTTACACAACACCTGGACAATATACTGTCGGCCTAACCGTTACTTCTATAGGAGGTTGTACTGCAAGCGACACATATCTGAATTATATCACTGTGTTCTCTGACCCTGTCGCGGATTTCTATGCATCTCCCAACCCTGCATCTGTTTTAGAACCAACAGTTACATTAAATGATCAATCATCATCTGATGTAGTTTATTGGAGTTGGAATTTTGGTGATGGCGATTCTTTAGGTTTTACGACAGCAAATCCTTCACATAATTTTCCAAATACTGTAGAAGGCACCTACAATGTAACACTGATTGTTCACAATTCACATGGTTGTGTAGATACAATAACACATCCCGTTGTAATAGGGCCTGAATTTGCATTCTTTATCCCGAATGCCTTTTCACCTAATGGAGATGGTGTTAATGATTTCTTCTCCGGGCAAGGAATTGGAATCAAAAAATATGAATTATATGTTTTCGACCGTTGGGGAAATTTGATATTCTATGGTGACGAATTAAATAAACAATGGGACGGAAAAGCAAATCACGGAAGTGAAATGGCACAGCAAGATGTTTATGTTTGGAAAGTTAAGCTTACCGATGTCTTCGACAAAAAACACAATTACATAGGCACTGTGACCATTGTGAAATAAAAATATCTGACAGGAAAAGTCAAAAACAAATTGATTTTTTATTAAATAAAAAGCTCCGAAAAAAATTTTCGGAGCTTTTTTAATGTCAAAAAATTGAACCTCTTTTTATTTTTTAATGTACATAACTTCTTTAACTGCTTTAATAACCCGTTCAACATTAGGTAAAGATGCTTCTATCAAAGTAGGGGCATATGGCAAAGGAACATCAGCAGTAGTAATACGAATAACCGGAGCATCTAAATAATCAAATGCTTCTCTCTGAACTTTAAATGCAACTTCTGTAGCAATAGAACCTAAAGGCCAAGCTTCTTCAACAATTACCAAACGATTTGTTTTCTTAACAGAGGCGATTACAGTATCGTAATCGATGGGGCGAACAGTCCTCAGGTCAATCACTTCAGCACTAATACCTTCCTTTTCTAATTCGTCAGCAGCACCCAATGCTTGTTTCATTATTTTCCCGAAAGAAACAATTGTCACATCAGTACCTTCTCTTTTTATATCCGCAACACCAATCGGAATAAGGTATTCCCCTTCAGGCACTTCACCCTTTTCTCCGTACATCTGTTCACTTTCCATAAATATTACAGGATCATTATCGCGGATCGCAGATTTTAAAAGGCCTTTAGCATCATATGGATTTGAAGGAACAATTACTTTTAAGCCGGGACAGTTCGCATACCAACTTTCAAAAGCTTGTGAATGCTGAGAGCTAAGCATACCTGCAGAACCAGTTGCACCACGAAAAACAATCGGAACAGAAAACTGTCCACCACTCATGCTTCTCATTTTCGCGGCAGAATTAATGATCTGATCGATAGCGACCAATGAAAAATTAAAGGTCATGAATTCAACAATAGGACGTAGTCCGTTCACAGCGGAACCTACTGCAATACCTGTAAAACCAAGTTCAGCGATAGGTGTATCAATGATACGTTTTTCACCAAATTCAGCAAGCATACCTTTACTGACTTTGTATGCACCATTATATTCAGCCACTTCCTCTCCCATCAAATACACTTTTTCATCTCTCCTCATTTCTTCATTCATTGCTTCACGAAGAGCTTCACGAAATTCGATTGTTCTCATTTTTCAATTTTTATTGGATTACAAATTTAAGGATTTTTATTTATAATAAGTCTAAACAAAATGAATTTACGAAATGCGAAAAGCATTCGCAGACAAATCCTAAACTCCAAAGTAATTTAGTATTTTTAGCAAAAATTAGATACTGTGGAAAACAACCAATACGATATTATTATTGTTGGCGGAGGAATTGTCGGATTAGCATCTGCCTATAAAATCAATTTAAAATATCCAAACAAAAAAATTCTTGTCCTTGAAAAAGAAAAAGAGGTAGCAGCCCACCAAACAGGCCATAATTCGGGAGTGATACATTCAGGTATGTATTACAAACCTGGTTCCTACAAAGCAAAAAATTGTGTTGATGGCCGAAGAGAGCTTGTTGCATTTGCGAAAGAACATAAGATCCCTCATGACATTTGCGGTAAAGTGGTTGTAGCAACCGAACAATCCGAATTGGAACACATGAATCGTGTATTGAATAATGGTATCGCAAACGGAGTTGAAGGCATTGAAAAAATCAATGCAAATCAAATAAAAGAAATTGAGCCATTTTGCGAAGGCATCGAAGGATTATGGGTGCCATGTACCGGTATTATTGATTATGCAGATGTTTCAAAAAAATATGTAGAACTGATTCAATCAAAATTTCAAGGAAGTAAAGTCCTTAAGGAACATGAAGTAACAGCATTTGAAAAACAAAATGGATTTACAGATGTGATCACTACAAAAGGAAAATTCAGAGGCACCTATATTATCACTTGTGCAGGTTTACAAAGTGACAGAATCGCAAAAAAAGAAGGCGCAAAAATTGACACGGCAATTGTTGGATTCCGAGGCGACTACTATGATTTAAGTGACAAAGGAAAGGGAAAAGTACGCAACTTAATATACCCTGTTCCAAATGCAAAATATCCTTTCCTAGGTGTACATTTTACAAGAATGATCAAAGGAGGAACAGAATGCGGTCCCAATGCAGTATTTGTTTTTAAGCGTGAAGGATATAACAAAACGGATTTTTCTTTAAAAGATACCACACAGGCATTATCATTTGGAGGCACATGGAAATTTTTTGCAAAGAATATGAAATTTGCCCTCGATGAATATCATGGTGCATTTTCAAAAACATTTTTCTTAAAACGCCTGCAAAAATTAATTCCTTCATTAAAAATGGATGATCTGAAACCTGGTCGTGCCGGAGTTCGTGCTATGGCACTCGCATCGGAGGGAAATATGATTGACGATTTTAAAATTGAGATAAACGGGAATGCAATACATGTATTGAACGCACCATCTCCTGCTGCTACGGCTTCATTAGCAATCGGAACAGCCATCCAGGAAATGGCAAGTGAACATTTTAATTTGAGCTAAAATTTTACAATTTTAACTTAAATCATACACCTCCTTTCATTTGTATTTGAAATTTCAATAGTTTAGCTATATGAAACAAATTCGGATGATTGAGACTTCGATTTCTATACTTTCTATCAATGATGATGGCGTAGCCGAAATGCATTTCAAGAGCGGAGTAACAATGGATATTCCTGCACAATTGGAACATCTGAATGGAATTATCGAACTTACAAAAAACCATCCTACTCCATTTATAGTAACAGCCGATGAGTTTGTTGCATTTACTAAGGAAGCAAAAGAAAACGCTTCTATCATAGAAGAT
>JAPLDC010000032.1 GCA_026391935.1 Bacteroidota bacterium
GACGGATTTCAGAAGGAATCTGGAATGTAGCACCACCAACTCTACGGCTACGAACTTCAACAGCAGGAGTGATATTGCTTAATGCTTTTTTGAATGTTTCTAATCCATCAACATCTGGAGTTCTTTTTTGAACAATTTCGATAGCATCATAAAACACATCATATGAAGTGCTTTTCTTACCATCATACATCAAATTGTTTACAAAACGTGTTACCAAGATGTCGTTAAACTTTGGGTCAGGTAAAAGAATTCTCTTTTTGGCTTTGGTCTTTCTCATTATTTATTTATTTGGAGTTCGTATTTGTTGCTTCAGGGTTTTCCTTACTCAAATCCTTACTCAGTTCTCTTTATTTTTTCTTTGGAGCCGCTTTTACAGCACCTGCTTTTGGTTTTTTAGTTCCGTATTTCGAACGTCTTTGGTTACGACCATCAACGCCAGAAGTATCTAATGCACCACGCACAATATGGTAACGAACTCCAGGTAGATCTTTTACTCTTCCACCACGGATCAACACAATAGAGTGTTCTTGCAAGTTATGTCCTTCACCCGGTATGTATGCATTCACCTCTTTTTTGTTGGTTAATCGCACACGGGCAACTTTTCTCATTGCCGAATTCGGCTTTTTAGGAGTTGTTGTATAAACACGGGTACATACTCCACGTTTCTGAGGACAAGAATCAAGAGCAGCAGATTTACTTTTGTTAACCGCTTTTAATCTCCCTTTACGCACTAATTGTGATATTGTAGGCATTTTTCTGTTGTTAAATTTCTATCTTTTTCTGTGTAAAATAATTACACCCCGCTTTTTTAGGGAGGGCAAAGGTAATAAATATTTATTATAAACAATAGCTGGTTTAAAAAAAAATGCACTTTTCCCAAAAAGAAATAGCGTTTTCGACCTCTTAAAACAAAAAAATCAACAATAAAGGGCTTTATAGAGATTCATTACTCTGGAAATATTATTAATAATTAGAGAAAAAATATTTTTCGCTTTTGAAGTATCCGAATTTTTTTAATGAGCATTTAATGCAAAAAAAATCGGAAAACAGAATAAATCCGTTTTCCGATACTTATAAAAATCCTTACTAACGAAGTAACGAAAAACTTCCTTTTTCGAAATAATCTTTTCCGTCTATACCTTTTGCTTTTATGATAAAGAAATAAGTTCCATCTGGAGCTATAACACCGCTCGCAGTGCGTCCATCCCAACCTCCATTGGTTGTATGCCATTCATATTCTTTTTCACCCCAACGGTTATAGATCTCAGCATCCATTGTTTTCAATCCGATGGCCTGAACAGTAAAAATATCATTTACATTATCATCGTTGGGAGTAAATACATTTGGAATAATAAATACAGAATTAATGTATACGTCTATAATCTCACAAGCTGTATCTGCACATCCTGCAGCGTTGGAAGCTATCAAACATGCTGTATACTGACCAAGAGGTGTATAAATAAAAGTTGGACTTGTGACCGTAGATGTATCACCCGTTCCAAATTGCCATAAATAATTTATCGCACCAGTACTTGTATTCGTGAATGTCACAGAAAGAGGTGTTTCACCGGTAGCCGGATTTGGAGTAAAAGAGGCCACGACACTTGACGAAGAATTTACTACAAAACCTGTTAAGCCTCCGAGTGTAACTGAACATCCATTTGAATCAGTAACAGTTAAAAAATAACTACCAGGACCAACACCTGAAAGGTTTATCAAGGTATCTGCACTTGTTGCATTTATCCATGAATAAGAGAAAGGACTCGCTCCACTTACCATTGTAATGCCCAATACCGAACCTGTTAATGTTCCACAATCAGCATCTGTAATAGATACCAACGAAGTATCAGCAACTGGCAAAGGATTAATAGTAACCGTAACTTGCGTTGCTGCCCCCTGACATGCACCAATTGTTCCGGTAACCCAATAACTTGTTGTTGTAGAAATAACCGGTGTAAAAGGGTTTGCTGTACCAATTAATGTTGATAATCCTGCATCTGCATACCATGTAAAAGTTCCTGAACCAGAAACAACAATTGGCGTAACAGGGGAACCAACACAAGCTGGAGGAGGATTTGTTGCCGTTGGAGCAACTGGGGTATTATTAATAGTAATTACCAGACTATCATTTACAGACCCACATGCACCAACTGGATCATTCGTTGTTAAATACAATGTTACACTTCCTGCAGTGGTATCAGCTAATGAAGGAGTATAAGTTGCGCCTAAAATAGCTGTATTATCAAATGTTCCACTACCGCCTGTTGTCCATATTGAACTTGTTGCACTTCCACCTAATGAAGCTCCGATAATAGTATAAGTGCTACCTGCACATATTACTCCGTTTGAGCCGGCATCAACAGTTGCTGCCTGATTTATTACTATAATAGTATTTGCTGAAGCAGCAGCACACCCGCCACCTGCAGCAATCGAATTTGTAATTGTATACGTTCCTGCTGCACTGGATACCAAATCAATTTCTCCGGTACTCGTGCTTATGAATACTAAACCTGCAGGAGTAGCTGAAAAAACACCTCCACTCGATCCAACAGGGAATGTTGGCAAAGGGTTCACACCTGATGCACAGAAAGGAGTAGCATAACTAAAGTTTGCACTTGGGGCATTTGTTATCGTAATACTAACTGTACTCGTATTCGGACAAACCCCATTTGTTGTATATATAATATTATATGTACCTAAGGTACTACTTATCAGATTTATTTCACCAGTAGCAGTGCTCACAAAGACAAGACCAACTGGACTTGAACTAAATGTACCACCTGCTAATCCGGTAATTGTAGGAATAGGGTTAACACCTGTCTGACAAAACGTAGATCCGGTATAACTGAATACAGCACCATCTAAAGGTGTGATGGACAAAGTCATAACATCAGTAGTTTGGGAACAAACACCTGCAGGATCGTCAGTTGTAATTGTTAGTACAACGCTTCCTGCTGTAACATCTGCTACAGAAGGTGTATATGTTGATGTCAAACTATTCACATTACTAAATGTACCACTTCCACTTGTCGACCAGGTAATGGACGAAGCGCTTCCTCCTATTGTTCCAGCTAATGAATATGGACTGCCTTCACAAACAGTTCCATCAACACCTGCAGAAGCTATTGCGATCGGATCGATAACAATAGATGTAGTGGCTGAAGCAGGAGCGCAACCAGAGGCTGCAGCTATAGTATTCGTTATTGTATAAGTACCTGCTGAACTAGCTGCCAGATCAATTTCTCCCGTTGAAGTACTTACGAATACTACCCCTGCAGGAACAGCACTAAATAATCCAGCACTTGCACCTGCACCAAAAGTTGGGAATGCTGTTCCGTTTTGGCAGAAAGGCGTTCCATAACTTAATGTGGCATCAGGAGCGGCAGTTATTGTTACACTGATCGTACTATTATTAGGACAAATTCCACTTGTAGTAAACGTAATAAAATAATTACCTAAAGTACTTGCACTAACATCAATTAATCCGGTTGCAGGATTTAAGAACACCAATCCGGCAGGTGTAGCAATGAAAGTACCCGATGCACCACCAACAATAGTTGCAACCGGATCGGTTCCTGTTTGACAGAATGTAGATGTAGGATAGGAGAAATTCGCATTGTCTTGTAAATTTATGGTAAGCACCATATTATCAGAAACAACTCCACAAACTCCAGCAGGGTCATTTGTTGTTAATGTTAGCGTCACAGTTCCAGCAGCTATGTCTGCTGCGGAAGGAGTGTACGTTGTAGCGGCAGATGTAGCACTACCAAAGGTCCCTGTTCCACTTGTTGTCCATGTTACGTTAGATGCGCTTCCACCAAATGAGCCTATTAAGTTTGCTGTAACATTTGAACAAATTACATCATCAGGTCCTGCATTTACTGTTGCTGCAGGACTGATTGTAAGCGTCATTACATCGGACACAGCATTACAAGGACCAGCAGGATTATTTGTAGTTATTGTTAAAGTTACAGAACCTGCAGCAATATCAGCAGCAGAGGGTGTATACACAGGGGTAAGTGAAGAGGCGACACTGAATGTTCCGGTACCAGAGGTTGTCCAGGTAACGGAGGTTGAACTTCCACCCATAGTACCGATCAAAGCATATGTCCCTGTACTACAAATTGTGGCATTACCACCTGCAGAAACAGTTGCAGCAGGATTGATAGTCAATACCATGGAATTAGTAACTACAGGACAAGGTCCTACAGGATCATTAGAGGTTATTGTTAAGGTAACCGTTCCAGCTGCGATATCCGCTGCCGAAGGAGTGTAGATAGGAGTAGTAACATTCGGGTTACTAAAAGTACCGGTTCCAGTAGTTGTCCAGGTAACTAAAGTTGTACTTCCACCCATTGTACCTGCCAAAGAATATGTGCTACCAGCACAAATTGCAGCAGCTGCACCAGCACTAACTGCAGCGGCAGGGTTAATAGTAAGCGTTAAGAAATCAGAAATGGCATTACATGGTCCGGCAGGATCATTCGTGGTAATGGTAAGAGTAACAGAACCAAAAGCAATATCTGCTGCCGAAGGAGTATAAACAGAAGTCGTTGACGTGGCCAAACTGAATGTTCCGGTACCACTTGTTGTCCATAAGATGGATGTGGCTCCCCCACCCATTGAACCAGCTAAAGTATATGAAGTTCCTGCACAAATAGTAGCATTCGCTCCTGCAACAACTGTTGCAATTGGATTGATTGTCAATGTCATTGTAGCGGTAACTGCCGGGCAAGGACCTGCAGGATCATTGGAAGTAATGGTCAAAGTAACTGTTCCGGCAGCAATATCTGCTGCTGATGGTGTGTATATAGCAGTAGTTGAGGCTGTATTATTAAATGTACCTGTACCACTTGTGGACCAAGTTATAGAAGTAGCACCTCCACCCAATGTTCCTGCTAAAGAATAAGTTGAGCCAGAACAGATAGTAGCATTCGCTCCGGCAGAAACAGTAGCAGCGGGATTAATAGTTAAGATCATTGTACTTAGCAAAGCTGTGCAAGGACCTGCAGGATCGTTTGTTGTTAAAGTTAATGTAACGGTACCAGCAGCGATATCAGCGGCAGAAGGAGTATAAACAGCAGTTAAAGAGGTTGCAAGACTGAAAGTTCCCGTACCACTTGTTGTCCAGGTAGAACTTGTAGCTCCACCACCTATTGTTCCAGCTAAGGTATAAGTTGAACCAGAGCAAATAGTACCATTAGAGCCTGCTGAAACTGTTGGCAATGGATTTATTGTTAATATCAATGAGCTGGTCGCTGCAGGACAAGGACCGGCAGGATCGTTTGTAGTTAATGTTAATGTAACGGTACCGGCAGCAATATCTGCTGCTGAAGGCGTGTATATTGCACCCAATAAAGCGGCGTTGTTAAATGTACCTGAACCAGAGGTAGACCATGTAGAAGAAACCGCGCTACCTCCTATCACACCAGCTAAGGTATAGGTACCACCGGAACAAATTGTAGCACTACTTCCAGCAGCAGCTGTGGCAGCAGGACTAATCGTAATTACCATTGTGCTTGTAACGAAAGGGCATGGACCAGCAGGATCATCGGTTGTTAATGTCAAAGTAACCGTACCAGCAGCAATATCAGCTGCAGAAGGTGTGTATATAGCAGTTGCTGATGTAGCTAAACTAAATGTACCAGTACCAGAAGTCGACCACAATAATGTAGTTGCACTTCCTCCAATTGAACCTGCTAATGTATAAGTACTACCGGCACAAATAGTGGCTGCTGAACCAGCATTTGCTGTAGCAGCATTATTTATAGTAACAGAAGCTGTTGCACTGGCTGCAGCACATCCCCCACTTGCAACAATTGTATTTGTGATTGTGTATGTTCCAGGTACAGTAGCGGATACATCAATTTGGCCTGTATTAACGTTCACAAATGTTAATCCTGCAGGAGCAGCAGTAAATGTACCGGCAGTTGAACCACCACTAAATGTAGGGAATGGATCCGTAGCTGATGTACAATATGGCCCGGCATAACTAATTGTGGCCGTAGGAGCTAATGTAATTGTAACACTCACTGAACTTGTATTCGCACAAGGACCAGGAGTGGTATATGTAATTGTATAAGTATTTAATGCACTTGCACCTAAATTTATTGTACCCGTTGATGCGTTAATTGATAATCCGGCAGGAACAAAAGAAAATGTTCCACCCGCAACACCTGTGATAGTAGGTGTTGGATTAACACCTGTTTGGCAATATGTAGCAGAACCAAAAGTAAAAGCTGCATTTTGCAAAGGAGTGATCGTTAATACGATCACGTCGGTAACAGGACCACAAGGTCCTGCAGGGTCATTTGAGGTAATAGTCAAAGTTACCGAACCGGCAGAAATATCCGAAGCTGAAGGTGTATAAACAGGAGTAAGAATGGTTGCGTTGCTGAATGTTCCACTTCCACTAGTCGTCCAGAGAACAGAAGTAGTTGCTCCACCTTGCGAACCAGCCAAAGTAAACGTTTGATTTGCACAAATTGTTCCTGTTGGAGGACCGGCATTTACAGTAGGTGCAGGATTTATTGTTATCACAACAGTTGAAATAGCAGCAGGACAAGGACCTACAGGGTCATTTGTTGTCATTGTTAAAGTCACAGTACCTGCTGCGATATCAGCAGCTGAAGGAGTATAAGTCGGTGTTACAGACGTTGTACTTGTAAAAGAACCTGTTCCACTGGTAGTCCAGGTTACAGTAGTTGCACTTCCTCCTATTGAACCAGGAATAGAATAAGTTGAACCAGCACAAATAGTAGTAGCAGGACCTGCACTAGCAGTTGCACCGGGGCTGATCGTCAATACCATATTATCTGAGGCGGCAGGACAAGGACCTGCAGGGTCGTTTGTAGTAATTGTCAATGTTACACTTCCACCGCTAATATCAGAAGCAGAAGGAGTATAGGTTGCAGTGGCAGACGATGTGGAAGAAAAAGATCCACTTCCACTGGATGTCCATGTTAATGTGGATGCACCACCACCAATTGAACCTGCTAAGGTGTATGTACTTCCTGCGCAAATACTGGCATCAATATTTGCATTAGCCGTAGCTGCAGGGCTAATAGTAACAATTAATGCACTAGTTACCGGATTACAAGGTCCGGCAGGATCATTTGTTGTTATTGTTAAGGTCACAGTTCCAGCAGCAATATCCGCAGCAGAAGGTGTATAAGTTGTATTTACAAGAGATGTGTTTCCGAATGTACCAGTACCAGAAGTTGTCCAGGTAGAAGTGGTTGCACTTCCTCCAATTGAACCTGTTAAGGTAACAGTACTTCCTCCACAAATTGCCTGATTGGATCCAGCAGCAGCGGTTGCCACCGGATTAATAGTAAGCACAATAAAATCAGACGCAGCTGGACAAGGACCAGCAGGATCATTCGTTGTAATTGTCAGTGTTACAGTACCGGAAGCAATATCTGCAGCTGATGGTGTGTATGTTGTAACAGGAGTTGAAGTACTTGCGAATGTCCCACTTCCACTAGTTGTCCAGTTTGAAGAAGTAGCACCTCCACTAAAATTAGATGAGGCTGTTAAATATGTACTTCCTGCACAAATTGTTGCAACCGGAGGCCCAGCATTCGCAGCAGCGGGCAAATTAATAGTAATAACCATTGCATCAGAAACAGCAGGACAAGGACCTGCAGGATCATTAGTTGTTAACGTTAAAGTTACAGTTCCTGCAGCGATATCAGCAGCCGAAGGAGTGTAAACTGGATTTAATATTGCAGTATTACTGAACGATCCAGTACCACCGGACCATGTAGATGAAGTAGCGCCACCTCCAATAGTTCCGCCTAAAGTAGCTGTACTTCCAGAGCAAATGACTTGATCGGCACCTGCATTTACTGTTGCCGCATGATTTATGGTAAGTATCATCGTAGAACTAACAGCAGGACAAGGTCCGGCAGGATCATTTGTTGTATAAGTAATTGTTACTGTTCCAGCGGCTATATCAGCTGCAGAAGGGGTGTATACAGAATTTGTAGCAGTAGAGGAGCTAAAAGAACCACTACCGCTCGTTGACCATGTTGCGCTCGATGCGCCACCGCCAAAGGTCCCGGCCATTGTTGCGGTAGATCCCGAACAAATTGTTTGTGCCGCACCGGCACTAACCGTAGCCGGAGGATTGACTGTAACAGTAGTTGTAGCTGTTTGCGAAGCACCACAGGCCCCAGATATAGTACATGTATAGGTTGTTGTTGCCGCGGGACTGACCGTAATTGCTGAAGTTGTTGCACCCCCAGGTAGCCAGGAATAACTTGTGGCGCCAACAGCATTAGCTGTAAGGGTTGTGCTACTCCCTTGGCAAATAAGAGAAGAAGAGGCCGTTACACTGACGGTTAAAACACCTGCTGTAGCAGAAATAGAGTAATCACAAACGTCACCGGCATAACCGTCTATCATCAAATAATATGTATTCCCAATTGTAAGAGGAGTAGCTGTAATAGTACCGTTTACTTCAACACCGGGATTCCAACAATTCGAAAACGAAGTAAAAGTGGTACAGTTTGAAGTGCTATAAACTTCCATCTGAATCCCTTGAGAATTCAAGCAGTTAGCAACTGTTATAGCAAAAGTTGCTGTTGTAGCACTCGCTACGAAAGATAACCAAGAGTTGTTCTCAACAGAGCCGCAAAAACCTGCAGGTATCTGAGAGGCTGAATAGCATGAACTAGTAGAACCGCAGTATCCATCAAGGTTACAGATAGGAGTTGCTTGTAAACAATTGTCATCGGCAATCGGATTAGTGCAACCAATACCGGTAGCTCCAAAGGTAATGTTCCAGGAATTCAATGTTCCAACATCACCGCCTGCATCATCTCTGATACATAAATTCCAAACACCGTTTCCACTTGTCCCATCATTTACACAACCCATTGAACCTTCCGGACGGTAAGAACCATTAAAAGGAGCTGATCCGGTTGTAATTGAATTTGTCACTGCTGCTGTAAAACAGGTAGTATTGTAATTATCACCGGAACCTCCGTTATCAGTAGATAATTCAATAGTTGTTCCACCCGGAGAAGTAAGATAAATATCCAAATCAGCATCATAAGTATGAGTAATATGGATACACACACTCACTAATCCGTTGGCAGGGTTCAATGTTCCAACTAATCCTGAAACAGTCACAGGAAAACACACCAACGTGTTGTTATCCGGGATACCACCTGTAGCACCAGTAAAAGTCTGAGCTTTAGAAAGGTTATTGAACAATAGAAAACCTAGAAGAACAGTTAAGAGTAGTTTTATTTTCATAATCTATAGTAGTTTTACTTTGAAATAATCATGTAGTTATCTGTCTATTTCCCCTGTTTCTTTTGCTTCTTCAGGCCATCGACATAATCCGCCAGCTGATCAATAGGCACAGTAACTTGGTCAATAATTGCACTTTCTACACCTACACGACTCAACATTTTTTGAACTAATTCCAATTTTAGAGATTTAGTTACTGACAAGACACAAAATGAAGTATTTTCCTTACTAAGTGGCGACATTTCTATTTTTTTCACTCCGTCCTGAATAGCAATCAAATTTTTCAAACTTTCAGCATCACCAGCTTCAGGTAGATTCAGAATAAAAAATTTATAGATAACTAAATCACCTTCAATAGATTTAGCCTGTTTGGTATCAATCTTAATTTGATAAGCCGATTTTTGTTTTATTTGGGAATAACCAGAGATTGACAGAATAAATAGAAAAGTCAATAAAACCAATGGTTTTATGACAAAAGAATGAAGGTTTTTCATGTTTTTAGAAAATTTTAGCTAATATTTTCGGTTAAAGTACACTTTTTCTAGTTAAGAGACATAAAACCGAAGCTAAAGGTTGCATGGAAATAAAAAAAATTAATGAGAAGATCGCTCTAATAAATCATAAAAATGGTTTGCTTTCTCTAAATCACCATTATTTTTATAGTAATTAGCTAAGAACGAATTTAAAAATTTATTATTCGGATTTAATTCTATTCCCTTTACAAGATAAGAAACCCCTTTCGCAGTATCCCCTTTCACAAAATAAGCGTTACCAACATTTATATACAAAATATCTGATTCAATTCCTTTATCAATTGCTGCTTTATTCAATTCTAATATTTTATCATACTCCTTGTATTCTGCATAGTAATTACTTAGGGAATAATACGTGCCATAAAACTTCGGATCAATTTCTATCGATTTCAAAAAATGTTTTTCGGCATCCTTTTTCGCATTCGTTTTTGCTTCGCAAGTGGCTAAATTAAAAAAGGCTTCTACATAATTTGTATCTAATGAAATTGCTTTTTTGAGGTAAGGAATCGCTTTTTCGGGCTGATTATAATAAGTGTAATAAATCATTCCCAAATTATTGAGAGATGAAATATAATTTGGGATTATTCGCAATGATTCTTCATAATACTTTACAGCATTAGCAACATGCATCCTTTTTTCTTCTATTCTCATTTTGGGGTTTTCTTTTACTTTTTGAACAGAAGAAGCAGCAAATAAAGAATTCGCATGAGCTGATTCCGGAGCATTTTTCACATCGGTTGCATACAAAGTGTAAGCATCTTTCCACGCAGAATGTCTGCTAAAAGTGATGAGCCCAAAAACAAATAAAATTGAACCCAACAAAATAAAAAAATTGCTTGAAATTGATTGCCATTTAGCCTCCTTTTGTTCGATCGGAATCTTAAATATTTTAATTAGCCCCCAAGCAAAAAGAATACTTAAACCGAGTGAAGGAATATAAGCAAATCTTTCGCCCACAATACCGACAACTGGTTTAACGATATTCAAAAACATTGAAATAGTAATAAGAAAATAAAACACTCCATAAACAAGTAATTTATATTTCTTAAAGTTTTGCCAAATATAATAACCTAATCCAATCAACCCGATTATTACTATCCATACAATAGGATTTTTCCAAGTTGCTATTGGCACTTGATTGTAGCCATAATATGAAATTAAAGGGTACGGAATTAAATACATTTTAATATAGAAATATATGCTATAAAAACCTGTTGGAATACGATGAAAATAAGTTGTTTTTAAAAACAACGGATTTTCCCATTCAAGCACTTTTCGGGAAACCTCATTCACCACACCTTTGTTCGCTATCCGAAATACAAATAGAGGCAACAAGTAGGAAAGAAAAACATAACCCAAACGTTTAAACGGAATATCCTTTAATAACCAAAGTGTAAATGGAATAATTGCATAAAATGTCATAGAATCTTTTTTCGACATCATAGCAAACAGCATAAAAAAAGCACCGAAAAATAAATGATAATATTTTTTTGTTTCATAAAATTTGAGATAAAAATAAAGGGAAAGAAGGCATCCCATAAAACTCAATATAACATCTCTATTTTTGATACTGTAAACGACTTCAGAATGAAGAGGATGGATCAAGAAAATGGTGGTAATAATAAAAGGGAAAATAATATTGTACTGTGAAAACAAATTGATCAAAATAAAATACAACAGGCAAATAGAAATTGCATAAAGCAAAATATTGAAAAAATGGCTAACATGCGGATTCGCACCAAAAACTTGATATTCGACGGCATAAACAGCTTTTACTATTGGTCGGTATTCATAACTTGAATTTTGATTGTCGATAACATAAGTTGTTCTAAAAATATCAGGAATTGCTTTAATTCCTTTTTGAACTTGTGCATTATTTCTAATAACAAATTCATCATCCATCGAATAATCATTCTTTATCCCTTTCCCATATAAAAGGAAACAAAGTAAAAAGAAAAATGCAATAATTTTTCGATGCATTTTTTTATCTGATGAAGGAAGAGAAACCTCTTTTTTAAATTCAACTTTCTTTTTAATACTCATAATTATTTTGATATACCCAAATATAAGAATTAAACACAAATGTGTTTTGATTAATTGGCAGAGAAACTAACAGAAAAATTAACAATTTCAAGAATCTGATTATTTTTAAAATTTCTAGCATATATTTTTTATATTTGTTAAAACGTATAACTGTGAATGCCTCAGTAAAAGCGATTAGCTATTATCTTCCGGAAAAATATATTACCAACAAGGATCTATGTTCTATTTTTCCTGATATGGAAGAAGCTGACATTTTTAAAAAAACAGGAGTTAAGAAGAGACATATTACTTCCGATGGAGTTGTTGGATCTGATTTGGCATTTTTTGCAGCCGAAAAACTTTTTCAAGAACATTCTATTGATAGAACAACAATCGATTTTTTAATTTTTTGCACAGAAGGATTAGATTACAAAGGGCCAGCTACAGCCTGTACATTGCAGCACCGATTATCATTACCAATTCATTGCGGAGCAATTGACCTACCATTTGGATGTACAGGATTCACCTATTGCCTTAGTGTTGCAAAAGCATTAATTGAAAGCAAACAAGCAACCAATGTGCTTGTTCTAACATCTGATATTCCATCTACTGTTATTCACCCAGACGATGCTGACCTGAGAATTATTTTCGGCGACGCAGGAGCTGCTACTCTTGTTGCCGCTAGTGAAGAAGGAACAACCAATGTTGGAAATTTTTCATTCGGAACAGATGGAAGTGGTGCAGAAAATTTGATTGTAAGAAGAAGCGGAACGAGGAATGCTGCAAACGCAGATTGGTTCAAAGAACATGAAGCCGTTGGTGGGATGAAATACGGGAGAATGGAAATGAATGCGTTAGAAATCTTTACTTTTGCACTTCGTGTTGTTCCTCCAATGATTGAAGATATTTTAAAAAAGAATAATTTAGAAAAGAATGATATCGATCTATTTGTTTTTCATCAAGCAAATGGATTTCTTTTAAGTGTTTTAAGAAGAAAATTAAAAATAGAAGAAGACAAGTTTTTCACATACATGGAAGAGGTTGGGAACACCGTTTCTGCTACCATTCCAATCGCTTTATATGAAGCGATAAAGATCGGGAAAGCTAAAAAAGGAGACAAAATTTTATTAGCCGCATTTGGCATCGGCTATTCATGGTCAGGAACAGTAATTACCTTATAAAAATATTATGGACATCAATGATTTAATTGAAAAACTGAGTACGGAATTTGAAATGAATGTTCAGGAAAAGCTCACTCCTGCTACATCATTTCGTGGAATGAAAGAATGGAGTTCCATGCATGCATTAATAATAATTGCATTAGTTGATGCAGAATACGAAGTTACTATTACCGGGAACGACCTGGTTCAAATGAATACCGTTCAGGATCTATACGATTTAATTATGAGTCGTAAAAAATAAGACTATGGCATTTTTTTCTACAAACAATACACGTATCGCAGGAATAGCAGCAGCAGTTCCAAAAAACGAGATCTCAAATTGGGATTACGAGTATTTGAATGAGCAAGAAAAAAAAATGCTCATAAAAACCATTGGAGTTGAAAAAAAACGTTTTGCTCCCAAAAGTTTAACCACTTCGGATCTTTGTTATGCTGCAGCGGAAAAATTAATCGCAGAATTAAATTGGGAAAAAAGTGATATTGATGTTTTAATATTTGTATCACAATCAAAGGATTATTTTCTTCCTTCAACCTCTTGTATACTACAAGACAGACTCGGACTGCCAAAAACAAATATGGCATTTGATGTTGGTATGGGGTGTTCAGGTTATGTTTATGGACTTTCAATAATAAATAGTTTGCTCTCTTCAACAGGTTTAAAAAAAGGATTACTTCTTGTTGGAGACAATTCACTTGTTACCTGTAATTATAAAGACAAAAGCGCATTCCCACTTTTTGGAGATGCAGCAACAGTTACAGCAATTGAATTCGAAAAGGATGCATCTCCTTTTCATTACAGCTTATTTACTGATGGATCTAGGCACAAAGCAATTATTGTTCCGCATGGAGGACTGAGAAATTTAGCTACACCCGACTCATTCACAGAAGTAGAAGTTTCTGAAGGTATCACCAGAAGCCCTTTAAATACAACACTAAATGGCCTAGACATTTTCAATTTTTCAATTTCAGAAGTGCCGAATTCAATTAAAGAATTTATGGAACTTACAAAATCAACAACAACTGACTACGATCATTTTGTAATGCATCAGGCAAATTTATTAATGAATGAGAGCATCCGTAAAAAATTAAAATTCGATCCAAGCCAAGTTCCATATTCATTACAAAAATTCGGAAATACCAGCTCCGGTTCAATTCCGCTGACAATTGTTTCAGAATTAAGAAACAAAATTAAAACAGAAAGATTAAGTTTATTAATTTCGGGTTTTGGTGTTGGTCTATCATGGGGCGTTGCTAGTTTTATTATTGACAACATTGTTTGTCCAGAAATATTAGAAATTGAATAAAAAAAATAATGCATAATCCGTTTTCATTAGAAGGAAAAAAAATTTTAGTCACAGGAGCTTCATCAGGAATTGGAGCTCAGACCGCCATTTGTGTTTCTCAAATGGGTGCTACTCTAATAATTACCGGACGAAACGAAGAAAATTTAAAGAAAATATTAAAACAATTGCATGGTGAAGGGCATCAAGCAATTGTTGCTGATCTTTGCGATGATATTGAACCTTTAATAAATTCATGTCAACTGTTAGACGGAATTGTGAATTGTGCAGGGATAACCAAACATCTGCCAATAAAATTTATTGACAGAAAAGCTATTGATCAGATTTTTGATATTAATTATACTGGTCCTGTTATTTTGATAAACCGTTTGTTTAAATTAAAGAAAATAAATCCAGGAGCCTCCATCGTTCTTTTATCATCCCTGGCAAGCATGTTTCCTTTTAAAGGAGGAACACTTTATTCGGGAGCAAAAGCCGCAATAGATATTTTCAGTAAAACAATTGCAATTGAATTTTCTTCCCAAAAGATCCGTGCTAACACAGTAAATGCAGGGATGGTAAAAACTCCATTACTGAATAGTGCTGAAGAAACCATCAGCAAAGAAGCTATGCAGACACACGAAAAAGCCTACCCACTTGGGTTTGGCGAAACTACAGATATCGCAAATATGTGCGTATTTTTACTCTCTGATGCATCCCGATGGATCACCGGAACAAACATTGTGATGGATGGAGGATTAACTGCCGGAACATAAATTTATTCTATGATAAACTACTCGGTTATAGTACCTGTTTTTAATTCTGAGGAAATCCTCGGTGAGCTTGTTTTACGAGTTCATGGCGTTTTCGAAAAAAATAATTCTTCATTTGAAATTATTTTAGTGGATGATGGAAGTCAAGATGAAAGTTGGAAAAAAATTGAAGAATTAAAAATACAATATCCAAAAACCTTAAAGGCAATCAAGCTTACAAAGAATTTCGGACAGCACAATGCAACCCTATGTGGTATTGGTCTTTCCATAGGCAATCAAATAATAACTATTGATGACGACCTTCAATTCCCACCGGAAGAAATAAATAAATTGATCCAATGTTTTGAAAAAACAAATGCAGATCTTGTCTACGGAGTGCCTGAAAACAAAAAACACTCAGCGATCCGAAATGCCGGTACTTATTATGTTAAAGCAACTTCAAATCAATCAAAAGGCGGTTCTTCTTTTCGATTATTAAAGCGAACTATTTGTGATGAGATTATTGAAAAACATCAAAACAATTTTTTATTCCTTGATACAATAGTTACCTGGTATACAAATAATATTGAAACGGTATTGGTCGAACACCTACCGCGTAAGTCAGGAAAATCAGGATATTCCCTATCAAAATTAATTTCACTTTATTTTAACATCATCATCAATTACTCTGCTGTTCCATTAAAATTGATGACATATGGTGGATTGTTTTTTTCTATTATTACCTTTTTATTTGGTATTCGTTTCATTTATAAAAAGCTGGTCCATCATGTACCAATAGGATATACCTCGATCATTGTAACTGTACTTTTTAGTACCAGTTTAATTTTATTATGTTTGGGGATCATTGGTCAATATTTATATAAGTTGTATCAAATGCAAAATAAAAAACCTCCCTATTCAATTCAGAAATTAATTAAGTAAGCGGTGCGAATAAGTAAATACGGAATAATACTCAGTACGCTCAAAGAAGAAGACATTGAATTGGTGCGTATTAAGCGTAACTCGGATATGATCAAAAGCACCATGCATTTTCAAGAAGCAATAAGTCCTGAAATGCAAAAAGCATGGTTTGAAAATATAAAATCTGCCATTTATAAAAATGAGTCTCCCAGTTTTTATTTCATAATTAATTATGAAAACGAAAAAATAGGCTTAATAAATGGAAAGAACATTGATCTAAATGCGCAATCTTCAGAGGGCGGATTTTTTATCTGGGAGTCGAAATATTGGGGAACACTTGTCCCTGTAATGACTTCTATCATTACTCTTGACTACACTTTTTTACTAAATGATTTCAAGGAAAATTACATCAAAGTATTGAAGTCAAATACAAATGCCATTTTTTATAATAAGCAACTGGGATACGAAGCCATTGAAAAATACAGTGAGGACAATCAAAGTCAGTATTATGTTTTGACAAAAGAAAATTATCTGAAAAATTCAGGAAAATTCAGAAAAAGTATTGGAGGTATTACAAATGATTTCGAACCTCTCTCCCTTTCGGATCTTGATTTTAATGATACAGGTGATGAAGAATTAATCAAAGTTTTACCTCTTTTAAAAGAGTTTCAGAAACAGCAAGTTTTGAAAATCCTAAAACTGAATAATAGAATTATTTTTTTTGACTAGCATGTTTTTTTCGCTTTCTATATTTTGCATTATAAATGTGAGCAATCCCAAACCAATCAAATAATTTCTCAGCTACAAAACGTAAAACAGGTCTTGTCCACAAGGGAAGATTATAATATTCTCTAATAATAAAAACGTCCAATTTATATCTAAATCTTGTAATTATGCACATAATTAATAACTTGAGATTCCTCTCATTCGTTATTTTTTCATATCCATATTTTTTTGCGAAATCGCCATCTACAAAATCAGCAATAATTATTTCATTTTTCGTCATCTCCTCTTTCCAGGAATCAACTTTTTCTTTATTAATTGGTTTGACCAGATTTTCATGCAAGGTTCCTAGCATTCTGACATGCAACGTATTCTTTTCAATTCGATCTTGATCTTCCAAATATGTTTTCGAAATTTTTTTATGAAAATCAAGCATTTGAGGGAAATAGGTAATTCCAATAAATTCACAAATTTCTTTGCTATATTTTTCAGGGTTCTCTACAAGATCTTCATAACGGATGGTATAAAAAGGATGAACGCCTTTTCTTTTATGCTTTTCAATATACCTATTGAACAAAAGCCATTTTTGCGCAAGGATCATTATATTTTTCCTCGGGAACCATTTGCGATGTGAAATAATATTTGCTCTATAATCCCTGACAATATGAATAATTTTTGCTTCAGGAAAAACTTCTAATAATGAATCCATATGCATTACATATTCCGGATTTTTATCTCCAATAAATAGAATTTCTTCCTTTTTATAAATTGATGGAAAATTCAAGTAAACGACTTTGCACAAGATAGAAAAAGTTATTTCTGAAAGAGGG
>JAPLDC010000451.1 GCA_026391935.1 Bacteroidota bacterium
CAACGGGGTTTTCCTTTAATATAGGAGCATTTACTCCCTTTCCTAATTCCTTATCAGAAATAAATACGCGTGCAGCATCCCATAGATTTGAATCAATAAAACTATTTAATAGTAATTCTCCACCTTCAACAAGAAGCGATTGGATATTACGTTTATATAATTCCTCCATGACTTGAGGAATGATTGCTTTTTCAAAATCGATCTTTACATATTCCAGATTCTCATGTGAAGATTCATTTACAGATGTGAAAATAAGTGTAGGAGTGCTTTTATCAAATAAGTTAAAATGTTTCGGGATCCTGAGCCATTTGTCAATGGTGATCCTTAATGGATTATTGCCTTTTACTTCTCTTACTGTCAATTGTGGGTTATCCAGCAATGCGGTATTTGTTCCAATGATAATTGCTTGTTCCTGACTTCTCCATAAATGCAATAATTTTTTAGAGTCGGAATTACTTATTTGAATAGGCTTAGTCGTGTTTTCTTCATTGCGTTTCGCATCAATAAAACCATCCGCAGTTTGCGCCCATTTGAGAATGATATAGGGCCGTTTTTTTTCATGAAAAGTAAAAAAACGCTTGTTTAATTTCTTGCAATCTGCTTCAAGTATTCCAACCTTAACATCTATACCGACATTTGTCAATTTCTCAATTCCTTTTCCGGAAACCAATGAATTCGTATCAATGCTGCCGATTACAACATAAGGTATTTTATATTCCACGATCAGATCAGCACATGGCGGTGTTTTTCCAAAGTGAGAACAAGGTTCTAAATTCACGTAAAGCGTTGATCTTTTTAAAAGTTCTTTGTTTTTTACAGAATGAATGGCATTTACTTCCGCGTGTTCTTTTCCATATTGCTCGTGATACCCCTCTCCAATAATTTCTCCATCACAAACAATGACACATCCAACCATCGGATTCGGAGCAACTTGACCTAACCCTTTTACTGCCAGGTCAAGGCAATATTTAATGTATTTTTCCTGATCGCTCATTTTTGAATATCGTGTTTTAACTATTCTTACCTTTGCTAAAGATATGAAAATTGCCTCAAATAAGATTAGGGATATTTTGCGTTTTTTTCGTGAAGAGCTAATTGATTCTTACGAAAAAGACGAACTAGAATCAATTATTGCATATTGTTTTGAGGTGTTTTTAAACATGAACAGAACAACTATGTTGATCAGATCCGATGATACAGTTACAGAGTCGGAATTGTTGAAATTTAATTTTGCCATAAAAGATCTGAAAAAACATAAACCCATCCAGTATATTTTAGGCCAGGCCAATTTTTATAATCTGAAATTTACAGTGAATGAACATGTGCTGATTCCAAGACCGGAAACCGAAGAGCTTGTTCATTTGATAATAAAAGAATGTAAAGATAAAAACACAGGTAATCGGGAATTCAAAATACTTGATATTGGTACAGGTAGCGGCTGTATTCCGATAGCATTAAAAAAAAATCTACCTTTTTTAAAAATGTTTTCGATAGATATTTCAAAGGAGGCTATCGAAGTTGCAGAAAAAAATTCAAAACTAAATCTTGTTGAAGTAGAATATATTGTCGATTCTATTTTACAGCCAAAATCAAAGATTTCTGATCAAGATTTTCTTATCGATATTATTGTTAGTAATCCTCCTTATATATGCCTTTCTGAAAAAGAAAACATGAATAGAAATGTTGTGGATCATGAACCTCATTTGGCACTTTTTGTCGAGGACAATGATCCGCTATTATTTTATTCGGCTATTAGCGATTTTGCCTTAAAACATTTAAATAAAAACGGAAGAATATATCTTGAAATTAATCAAGCACTAGGTCCTGAAACGATGCTTCTGTTTGAAAATAAAGGCTTTAAAAACATCGAGCTGATAAAGGATATAAGTGATAATTATCGTATCTTGCGAGGTAATATTTAAAGAAAATTACAATGAAAAAAAGTAGAATTATTTGTTTCTTCGTTTTAATATCTTGTATTAAAACATTTGCTCAAATTGGTTATAATGTTGAAGTCCTTCCATCAAATGTAGGAGGAAAATCCGAATTTAAAAGAGTCTTTGAGCAGGAATTGATTTACCCTGAAACTTCATTACAAAATAAGATAGGTGGAAAGGTTACCATTAATTTTGATATCAAAAAAGATAGTTCTGTTTCAAATGTGAAATTAGTAAGCTGTGGCGCAGCAGAATTAGATGCCGAAGCAATAAGGCTATTTAATCTTTTGTTATGGGTGCCGGCTGTCAAAGAAGGGCAATCAATAGGAACAAGCTGGACGGTGGATTATGATTTTCATCCAGAAAAATATGCGAAAATTTGTAAACAAAGAGGATTTATTAAATTCAAATATCTAAGTGATTTAAAAATTGATTCTACTTGTAAAATATACACTTCAGGAGT
>JAPLDC010000139.1 GCA_026391935.1 Bacteroidota bacterium
TAGAGATAGATTCTCCTTACGGACACGATGGCTTTTTAATTGAAGGAAAATTGATTGGAGAAGCGATAGAGATGTTTATTTAGCTTAGGGAATTTTCTTCACCAAAAACTCACTTTTTTGCTACTATTAGACTGACTGTGCTGAATTGGTAGCGCAGTTCATTAGCAATAACAAAAGTCTCTCCTGTAAATTTTCTTTTCAAACTGAAACTCAGAAAACCAAATTTAATATATTCTTTGAGTTTGACAGATACTTTTCAAAAGAAGGGTAACTAAAAATGTTTCAAGGAAGCTCAGAGATTTAGCAAAGCAAAATCCTCTCATTTTAAAGTCAAGAGTTGCTTTTTATAGTGTAAAAACAGCTCAGAACATGCTAAATAGCAGTATTTAAAAACCTGTATTAGAAATATAATATACTTAAGTTTGCATAATAATTAACCATCAAAAAATACCTCATGATTAAAAGCGCTTGATTTTTGTAGCTTGATTTGATGGATCGCATACTAAAAATTAATAAGCATCAAATATTTTTTCAATAACCGTAAACAAAACGACCGAAGTAATAAATAAAAATATTTCTTATGAACTATATTTCAAAAGACTATTTTTCTCCAGAGCAAAATAGCTTGATTGGCAAATATTTAAAGCATAAAAATTATCCAAAAAAGGATGTTATTTTCCGAGAAGGACAGCCCGCCTACCGCATCTATTTTATTAAATCGGGAATAGTTAAATTATGGAAGGAGGGGGTGCATTTTTCGGAACAAACAATTCGTTTCGCAAAACAAGGTGATATGATAGGATTTTGGGGGTCTCACGAAAATAATAATTATTCTTTATCAGCAACTGCACTTACAGATATAGAATTAGGATACATCGAGAAAGATTATTTCCTTCCTATCGCACAGGAAAATTCTTCACTTCAACTTATTTTCCATGATTATATCAAAGAATTGAAGAAAACAGAGGATGATCTAAGAAATATGGCAGTAATGAATGTTAGGGAAAAAGTAGCACATTCAATTCTTGTATTACTCGATGTATTTAAGAATACCAATGATGCTCATGCCTATAAAACTGCACTTTCTAGAAAATCAATTGCATCATTATCAGCAGTGAGTGAAGATAGGGTGAGTAAACAATTGTCAGAATTCAAAAGAGAAAATATAATCGTACTAGATAATGAAAGAACCTCTATTGATCAAACTGCCTTACAAAAGATCATCAAGGAATATCCATGGTATTACTCCAGTGCATATGCTTTCCATCCAATTCTAGAAACATACTTCCCTTTCTCCGAAAAAATTTTTCACTGGCTCTAAAAAAAGAATTGATTAAAAGACTTCAATATATTTTTTCTCCTAACAGGTAAAACTCTTTACTTTCCGAATTTTTAAAAACATTTACCTCCCATTTTCAAAACGGTTTTCACTGTCAGAATATTTCAAATTCTGACAAATGTCGCCTTTCTGACAGCCCACAAACAAGCTTTAGTCGGACATAGGACTGTATAGATTCCTTCCTATGCTGCTATTTTTGCACGGTGAATCAGCAACAATCAAAGACATAAAACGCAGTTGAAAGTTATATTTTAATTATTAGAATTAAAAGATTTTACAATAAGGATATGCTAACTAGAAATCAAATATCAAACGTTATTACAAATAAGAATAGTATTCTTTTTAAGAACAAGATTCTATATCAATATTGTACACAAGAACAGAGTAGCTTATTGGGAGAAAATATGAGTTGTATAAATTATCGCAAAGGAGAAGTCATCTTCCATGAAGGACAACCTTCTTACCTGATTTATTTTGTTCATTCAGGAATTGTAAAACTTTGGAAAGAAGGATTGCACGGTGATGGACTGATCATTCGATTTGCTAAAGATGGTGACATGGTTGGTTTTTGGAGTTCACACGAGAATGTGGATTATACTTTATCTGCAACTGCGTTAACAGACATACAATAATGTTATATAAAGAAAGATGTTTTTCTACCAATTGTTCAATCAAACTCTTCTCTTCAAATTATTTTACATGATTATGTCAAAGAACTAAAAAAAACAGAAGATGATCTGAGGAATATGGCTGAGATGAATGTAAGGGAAAAGGTAGCCAATTCACTTCTTGTTTTTATTAATTTATTTAAAGACAAATTGGATGAGGCGGCTTACCGAATTATTTTATCAAGAAAGGAAATAGCTGGCCACTCAGCTATTTGCGAGGATAGAATAAGTAAACAATTATCCGATTTCAAAAAAGAGAAAATCATAACAATAAATAATAAAGGGATACAAATTGATCAAAAGGCATTGCAGAAAATTATCACCCCATATGTTTTCGCATAAAGTATTTCAAAAAAACAGTATATCGTTTTCAATCATGAAAAATAAAATTCAAAAAATATTTTTATTAATCCAATACCGATTGCAAAGGAATAATCGACCATTTTTCTCTCTTGCAATTCGTTTCTTGAGCACTTTCAACAATTCGCATATTCTG
>JAPLDC010000482.1 GCA_026391935.1 Bacteroidota bacterium
CTGTTACTCCTCGCGTTAAAAAAATGTGTGAGTTCTATGGTTTAGAATATCAGGTTGTAAAAATTGGTTTTAAACATATCGCAGGAATAATGATCACCGAAGATGTATTATTGGGTGGTGAAGAGAGTGGAGGTATCGCTATAAAAGGACATATTCCAGAGCGGGATGGTATTTGGATGGGACTGACGATTTGGGAATACATGGTAAAATCGGGTAAGTCGCTAGATGAATTAATACAGGAAATATATAAAATTGTTGGTGCTTTTAAATTTGAACGCAGTGATATGCATTTGAAAGAAGAAGTGAAAGTAGCGATCGTTGAAAATTGCAAGAACAACAAATACACGTCTTTTGGTCCTTATAAAGTGGAAAGAATTGAAACAATTGATGGCTGGAAATGCTTTTTTGCAAACGAAGAATGGATGATGATTCGTGCTTCAGGAACCGAACCTGTTTTGAGGAATTACGCTGAAGCAGCTACAACAGAAAAAGCTTTTGCTATATTGAAAGCTGTTGAAAAGACATTATTAGTATAGTTTTATAATATAATAACATAACCATCAGGCATTTGCTTGATGGTTTTTTTTATTATCTATATCTTTGCATTCACATTTTGAAATAAATAAATATCATGAAAAAAATTGTTTTATTTTTTACATTAACCATTTGCACATTAGAGTTTTATTCACAAAACGGAGTTATTAAAGGAAAGGTTTTTAATTCAATTAACAATGAGGCTGTTCCATTTGCCTCCGTTGGAATAGCATCAATTAATACATTTGCCACTGCTGACATAGATGGGAAATACGAATTAAAAAACTTAACTCCTGGTTTATACAATATCACAGCATCTTTTGTTGGATTCGGAAAGAAAACAGTTTTTGAAATTGAAGTTAAGAATTATACACCAACCGTTTTAAACATTGCTCTGGAACAACAAATTGACAGTCTTTCTGAAGTTGAAATTACAGCATCAGCTAATAATAACAAAACAGAAGAAAGTCCTGTTTCACTTCGTACTATTGGTTCATCAGAAATCGATAGAAATCCAGGAGGTAATCGTGATATTTCTAAAGTTATTCAATCGCTACCAGGAGTTGCTTCCACAGTTTCTTTCCGTAATGATATAATAATCAGAGGAGGTGCTCCGAATGAAAATCGTTTCTATCTAGATGGTATTGAAGTCCCGAATATCAATCACTTTGCAACTCAGGGAGGATCAGGCGGACCGGTTGGAATGATCAATGTTAACTTTATCAGAGAGGTTGACTTTTATTCTGGAGCTTTTCCGGTCAATAGAGGAAACGCTCTTAGTTCAATATTTGATTTTAAACAAAAAGATGGAAATTCTGAAAAGCTTGTAACGACTGCTACACTAGGTTCATCCGATTTAGGATTAACCCTTGATGGACCGCTTGGAAAGAAAACAACTTTTATCGTTTCCGCCAGAAGATCATATTTAGGATGGCTTTTCAAACTTTTGGAATTACCCTTTCTTCCGATTTATAATGATGCTCAGTTTAAAACAAAAATACGTTTCAATGATAAAAATGAAATTTCATTGATCGGATTAGGAGCAATTGATGATTTTAAATTGAATCTAGATGCAAATAAAACAGAACAACAGAAATACATCCTTGGGTATTTGCCTGTATTTAAACAGTGGAATTATGCATTAGGAGCTAACTACAAACACTTTTATGAAAAAAGCTATCTAACACTTGTTGTTAGCCGAAATCATTTGAATAATCGCTCTTATAAATATATTAATAATGATGAAAGTATAGCGAGCAATAAAATACTTGATTATGTATCACAGGAAATTGAAAATAAAATCAGAATTGAAGACACCTATCGCCATAATGGATTTAAGATAAACATTGGTGCAGGGTTGGAAAATGTAACCTATACTAATTCCACATTCAATAAAATAAATACACCCTTTGGAGTTACAACCATTGATTTTAATTCAAAATTAAATTTCAATAAATACGCATTGTTTGGACAAATTAGTAAATCATTATTTAAAGAAAAGCTTGTTTTGTCAGTTGGGGCGCGAACAGATTTCTCAGATTACTCTTCAACAATGGGTAATCCTTTGAATCAATTTTCTCCACGTTTTTCAATGAGCCTGAATATTACAAATTCCTTAAGTTTCAACTTCAACATAGGACGGTATTTTCAATTACCTGCATACACTGTTCTTGGTTACCGCGATTCAGCCAATGTTCTTTCTAACAAGGATAATAAAGTAACGTATATTAGTAATGACCAAATTGTTGCCGGTATAGAATACAACACGAAAATAAACACAAAAATTGCTGTAGAAGGGTTTTATAAAATATATGATAAATATCCGCTTACTATTCGCGATTCTTTGTGCTTGGCTAATCTAGGAGGTGATTATGGTGTTGTAGGAAATGAACCAGTGGCGTCTATTTCAAAGGGCCAAGCTTATGGGTTAGAATTTTTAATACAACAGAAATTGTATAAAGGATTTTATGGTATCATCGCATATACTTGGGTTAAAAGTCAGTTTCAGGATAAAAGAGGTAATTACAAACCTTCAGCTTGGGACAATGGAAATATTATCTCCATAACATTTGGAAAAAAATTTAAGAAAAATTGGGAGGCGGGAATTAAATGGAGGTATTTAGGCGGAACACCTTATACACCAATAGATGTTCAAACTTCATCTATCAAAACGGTTTGGGATCTCAATGGAAGAGGAATACCAAATTACGATCAACTAAATACAAAACGATTAAAGCCATTTCATCAACTAGATATGCGTGTTGATAAAAAGTTTTTCTTAAAAAAATGGTCCCTTGATATTTATTTTGACATTCAAAATGCCTATCAATTTAAGGCAGATCAGCCACCAGTCCTTTTACTTGATAGGGATGTAAATGGGAACGCACAAACTGATCCAGGAAACCCTGCAGCATACAAAACAAAATTAATTGATAATCCTTCACGCGGATTTACAGAAACGCTTGGAATAATAATAGAGTTCTGATAAAAAACAAATAGGAATATTTTTGAACGGATGGTTACAT
>JAPLDC010000384.1 GCA_026391935.1 Bacteroidota bacterium
GTTTTCACAGGTAAAGAAGAATAAAGAGTTAACAGTTTCCTTTGGACCAACTTCCACAAAAATAAAGAACAAAAATATTAGCGATGATAAATATTTAATCATTGATTATAAAAATGGTTATAATATGGATTTTTGTTTTAATAAATATTTTTCTCCGAGAGCAGGTGTAGGATTTGGTTTAGGCCTTTCATCATTTAATCAAACGGAATATCAAAAAGGGAAATTTGAAAAATACAGTGTAAAGGATATAGATGGAAACATCTATGATGAATGGATAGATTCAGATGTTACTTTTACAAATAAACTTAAATATTTAGATCTCCCAATAACATTGCACTTGCTTCTGGGAAACTCGAGTCGTTTTTATGGATTTATTGATCTTGGAGTAATTAATCAATTTCTTCTAACAGGAGATTATACAATGAAAGGAAGTGTTGAAAATATGGGGACTTATCCTTCCGGAAATCCTTATTTTTACCTGGTTTCACAAAATAATTCTTATTATGATTATAAGGTTCAACAATATGATATAAAAAAAACGGATACTTATAAATCTTATAATCTTTCTGGTCACTTTTCATTTGGACTTGCTGCGGCATTAAATGATAATTTGTTTTTCAAAATTCAGCCGTATGCGAATATTGGTTTTTCTGACATAACTGCTAAAGATTTACAAGGAGTGGATTACCAGAATGTTTTCGGCTCAAAAAGTAGTTACCAGAAAACAAAATTATTTTCCCTTGGATTAAACGTAGGTTTTGCATTAAATATTGGTAAATAAATTAGGTAATCAATTTTTATAAAAGCGTCATTCGTAGTTCGGGTGACGCTTTTTTTATTTGTTTAGGTTTTATCAATAAAATAATTCTACATTTGTAGCGATTTAAACAAAATGACAATAGCACAACATATCATTTGGCATTCCATTCTTCTTACGGTCATTACCGTTGGGATGCGCTATTGTATGAATCAAATGCGATTTAATCGTATTCCTTTAAACAGATAAAACGCTGTCGCTTCTAAGAAGCAAAATCCAATTTTTCAGTTTTTAATTCAGGCATTTGCCTTTTATACTTTTTATTATGTCACTAGTTACGGATGCTATATTAGCAAAACTCAATAGTTTAATAGTTGTAGTAAACCATCATGGTAAAGTTGAATATGTTAGTCCTTCAGCCAAAAGAATTCTAGGTTTTGAGCCCGAACATTTAATGGGTGAAGGCTGGTGGGAGCTGACGCGTGTTGATGAACTGGAACGAGCAGATATCAAGGCCCTCACATTCCAACAACTGCAACAGGATTCCTTATCGGAAGCGGTGCCTTACGAACGTTTATTAAAAACAGCCAGTGGTGGCGATAAATGGATTCTTTGGAATACATCCAAAGGCCCTGCAAACACACTGGTCGGGATAGGGCATGATATTACCGACAGAAAGATAGCAGAACAACGTCTGGTGGAAAAACATACCGAATTAGAACAACACAATAAAGATATGTTGGACAGCATTCAATATGCAAGCCGCATACAGGAAGCGATTCTACCTGATGTTGAGAAAATAAAAAATGCTTTTGATGAAGCCTTTGTACTTTATGAACCAAAAGATGTGGTGAGTGGTGATTATTATTTCTTTTATAAGCGAGAGCACAAAACCTTTGTTGCGGTTGTTGATTGTACGGGTCACGGTGTTCCAGGAGCGTTGATGAGCATCATCGCGAATGGAATATTAAAAGAGGTAATCGTAAAAAAGGGAATTACGGAACCTTCAGAAATATTGTATGCGTTGGATGAAGAATTATTTGGAGCACTCAACAAAAATGGAGAGATAACGAACGATGGAATGGATGTAGCGTTAGCGGTGTTCGATGCGCAAGAAAACACCGTTGCCTTTGCAGGAGCATTCCGTCCGATGTTGTTACTGCGCAAAAATGAATTGATCGAGTTCAAGGCAAATCGTTACCCGATAGGCTTCTACGGAGATGTGGATAAATTTTTTGAGACCAGAA
>JAPLDC010000202.1 GCA_026391935.1 Bacteroidota bacterium
CCATCGCTGCTGGAAGTCGAAAGCCGTACTCGACTAAGTTCTCTTTACGACTCCGATCGCCTCCATACATGGCATGGACTTGAGAAATTGTCACATGACTTTCATCCACCACCATCAAAAAATCATCAGGAAAATAATCCAACAAACAGAAAGGTCTAGAACCTGGTAAACGGCTATCAAAATATCGTGAGTAATTTTCTATTCCGGAACAATATCCCAATTCACGCATCATTTCGAGATCATAGGTAACACGATCTTCCAATCTTTTTGCTTCGAGATGTTTTCCTATTTCTTTAAAATAATCCACTTGCTTTACCATATCATCTTGAATCTGATGAATAGCACTTTTCATTGTTTCCGGACTAGTAACAAATATATTTGCGGGATAAACCGTAACGCTGTCAAGTTTTTCAATGCTCTTGCCAGTGCTTGTTTCAAAATATTCTATCTCCTCAATTTCATCTCCCCAAAAAGAAACACGCAATGAATAATCTGCATACGCTAAATTAATATCAACAGTATCACCTTTCACACGGAAATTTCCACGTAAAAAATCTTCTGTTGTTCTGGAATATAAACTTTCAACAAGTCGGTGAAGAAATTTATTTCTTGAAATAACCTCACCCTTTTTTATTTGGATAACGTTGCTTCTGAATTCAACAGGATTTCCGATACCGTAAATACATGAAACAGATGAAACAACGATCACATCTCGTCTTCCGGATAGGAGAGAAGAGGTTGTACTTAATCGTAATTTTTCTATCTCATCATTGATCGCCAGATCTTTTTCGATGTAGGTATTTGTGCTTGGTATAAAAGCTTCCGGTTGATAATAATCATAATAACTCACAAAATATTCTACAGCATTGTTTGGAAAAAACTGTTTGAATTCGCCATATAATTGGGCGGCAAGTGTTTTATTATGACTTAAAATTAAAGTAGGTTTTCCAGTTTGTTGAATAACGTTGGCAATCGTAAATGTTTTTCCGGAGCCTGTAACACCCAATAAGGTCTGTGCCGGCAAATTTTGATTTACCCCATCAACTAATTGTTTAATGGCTGTTGGCTGATCACCAGTCGGCTGAAAATCGGATATTATTTTGAATTCCATAGAATGTAAAAATACGGAATTATAAAGAAAAAATTACATGGAACTACTTTCCTACTTTTTGTTTGGTAAGCACATCAATCTCATAAACATCCTCGTTTTCATTTTTTGTAACCCAAGCGGTTGTTTTGCTGGCAGATGAAATTGAGGCATATTCAAAAGGCAAAATTATTTTGTTATTTATATCGATCAAACCCCATTTACCATCTTTTTTAACCGCTAAATAATTTCCACTAGGCCATGCATCCTGATAAACAAAAGGTACAATTTCTTTTCCTGTCCTATCAATGAAACCAAATTTCCCGCCTTTTTTTGCAGGCGCAACATTCAATTCTGGAGAATAACTCTCGATCATTTCGTAAATAAATGGGACTACAATTTCATTTTTCATATTTACTACACCACAAACATCATTCTTCCCCACAGGCCAAATACCTTTTGACAATTGTTTTGACCAAAAGGCATATTGAAATGGGATAATAATTTCCCCTTTTAAATTCATAACTCCTAATTCGGATGTTCCTGTTTCACCAACGACTAATAGTTCGTCTTCCGGATAATATTCCATTCGTCCGTATTTTATTGGAATTATCTCTTTTCCCATACTATCGATTATTCCATTAAGATATTCATATGGACCTGTCTTTATTTGAACAATGTTTATACACATTGGATAGGTATTGACATTATCATATTTACATGGTATTATTTCTTTACCTGTTTCATTTATGAACCCATATTTATCATTTTTATTTTTAACAAGACTTAATCCTGTTTTGTAACCAAAATTAAAATCTACTTCTTTATAAATAGGCTTTACAATATAATTATCATCGCCATCAACGATACCATACAATCCTGATTTTTCATCTTGTTTGGAAAAGTTTTGTGAAATAACAATCGTGTTAGATGAAAAAAGACTGATTGCCAGCAGAAGTAATTTTGAGTTTTTCATTTTAAAATATTTTTTTAATTTTTACAATTATTTATTCCATATTCTCCAAGCTTCTTCGGCTTGTTGATAAAGCATTGATAATCCATTTACAGTTGATGCTCCTTTTGCTTTTCCACGTTTTAAAAATTCTGTTTCTGTAGGATTATAAACCAGATCGTACAATAAATGTGAAGATGAAATGAAATCATAAGGAATTTGCGGAGCGCTTTCAGTATGTGGGAACATTCCTAAAGGACTAGTATTTACAATGAGTTTAAAAGCATTCATCATATTTTCATTTAACTCTTCATATAAAAAAGTTTTATCGGATGCATTCTGTTTTTTTTGTCGGCTAGCAAAATAACATTCGATTCCTATTTCTTTAAGAACATGAAATACAGCTTTGGATGCACCACCAGTCCCAAGTATTAAGGCCCGTTCGTGCTGAGATTCTAAAAAAGGTTTGATACTTTGTCTGAAACCAAATACATCCGTATTAAATCCCTTTAAGTGAATTGAAGATTCTTTACGAGAGATCCTGACACAATTTACAGCACCGACAGCTTTTGCTGTTTCATCTAATTCATCCAGAAAAGGGATTACACTTTCTTTGTATGGGATAGTAACGCTTAGGCCAAGGAGAGTATGATTTTCATTGATCAATTCCGGAAACATTTCAATTTTTTCAATTGGGAATAAATTGAATTCACAGCCCAGAATTTTTTCTTTTTCAAATTTTTCAGTAAAGTATTTTTTTGAAAAGGAGTGGGAGAGAGGAAAGCCTATTAGGCCGTATAGTTTATTTTGCATCTGATATTATTCCTTATTAATCCTAAAAGAAATCAGTCTTCTTTATGATTTCGGCTTAGACAATTTGACTTTTAGAATCTCAATAATAATAGGAAGAATCGATATGAAGATAATCAACAAAGCTACCTTTTCTATATTCGTTCGTATCCAAGGAATTTCGCCCAAAAAATATCCAGCAACGGTTAAACTAATGATCCAAATCGCACCGCCAAGAATATCAAACGATAAAAATTTACGATAATTCATTTCAGCTATTCCGGCAACAAAAGGTGAGAAGGTTCTTACAATTGGAACAAAACGGGCAAGAATAATTGTTTTAGTTCCATACTTTTCGAAGAAAGCATGTGTTTTAGTAAGATACTCTTCTTTTATCAACTTTTTGCCCCCAAATTTTATTTGCAGAGCCCGCAATCCTACTTTCCTACCTAACCAATAATTTGTATTGTCGCCTAAAATTGCAGCAAAAAACAAAAGGGACAAAAGATAAAAAATATTCAAATAAGGCTCTCCTGTGGTGGTGTTAATCTGATTTGCAAACAATCCAGCTGTAAATAATAAAGAGTCACCCGGAAGAAATGGCATGACTACTAAACCGGTTTCTATAAAGATCACTAAAAACAAAATGATATAAACAACATCGCTGTAATTTAGAAACAGCCAATCAAAATCGAGATGTAAAATATGTTTGAATAATTCGATCATAAAAGATGAAAATTAAATTTTGATTCTAAGTATTTCTTTTTTGGAAAAGGGGTACTGTTTTCTTCCAAAGCAAAAAATAACATTAATTAGTAGGTCGTAATCGAAGGGTCTATTTCATTTGACCAGGCAATAAGTCCACCTTTCAAATTGTAAACATTGTTATAGCCACTTGACTCCAGAGCCTGACAAATAGCTCCGGAACGAGCACCACTTCTGCAATGAATAATTACTTGCTTATCTTTAGATATCTTATCCAGGTTATCCATCACTTCACCCATGGCTATGTGTTCACCACCAATGTTACAAATCTCCAACTCATGTTCTTCTCGAACATCAATTAATTGAATATTTGCTTTGCTGTCTTTTAATTTTTTTAATTCTGCAACGGTAATTTCTTTCATAGTATTCCAATGATTAATCGTTCGACTGTTTTAATTCTGCAGGCAAATAACTAAAAAAAGTATCGCCACGTAATCCTAAACGTAAAGTCTCTAAAGGAATAACATCATCAAAAGATATGTTTCCTAAATTAACGTTAGCACCCAATAATTTCAAGAACCATACTTGTTGCGTTTTTATAGGAGCCTCCCACAAAATACTATCTCTATCAACTTTTGCTAATATTTTATTGATTAAAAGTGTGTGAGCTGTTCCATTAGGACGATATATACCAACATTTCCGCTTTCACGGGCCTCAGCGATCACCTTCCAAGAGCCTGCCTGTAACTCTTTGTTCATCATTGACACCCACATTGTAGGATGAATGATAATACCTGCCTCTTTAGATCCCACTTCAGAAAGCACAGTATGGTTCTTAGCTAATTTATGAATGTATTCACATTTTTTATCATGCGGCATCACGATTGAACCATCAGATACTTCGGCACATTCCAGTTTTAATTTATCCAATAACTTTTGATAATCATCAAACATATTACGAACAATGAAGGCTTCGAAAAGTGTGCCGCCTAGATAGACTTTCATGCCAGCATCTTTGTAGAGTTTTATTTTTTGTTCCAGATTCGGAGTAACAAAGGATGTTCCGAAACCTAATTTAATTATATCTGTTAAATGTCCGCTTGAGGATAAAAAATCTTCGGCCTGTCGAATGCTTATTCCTTTGTCCATCATCATTGTCAGACCTTTGTTACGAGGCTTAGCGGGGCGTTCAGGAATATATGGTAATTTGAAGTTCATAATCTATTATTTTTTAAATGAATCTATTAAATCAGTAATACTTGAATTTTCTTTTAGCTGAGGCAAATACTCAAATAATTCATTATGCTTTTCATAATTTAATTTTAATGCGTTCTGCAAAAAACTCAAAGCTTCTTGTTTTTGGCCTATGCTCATCAAGCAGGCAGAAATTCTATAATGAAGCTCTGCATTTTGGGGATGATGTTTAATTCCTTCGGCAAGGATTTCCAATGATCCATTTTTATTCTCTTGCTCAAATAAAAGGTTCGCATAATCAAGCCAAATTTCTGCATTGTCGGGATCAAGTTCTATGACTTTTTTGAAAGAAATCTCGGCATCCTCATAGAATTGCATTTTTTGCTGCATCTCACCGTAGATATACCAATATTCTGCGTTTACTTTATCAATTCCTAATGCTTTTTTTGCATAATGTAACCCTTCTCCTGTCTTGCTTTGAGAGTCTAATACAATCGCAATACCTAGCCAGGCATCTGCCAATTGAGGATTTAATTTAATCGCCTTATTATAATAGTTCAAGGCATGATCAAAATCTTCCTTTTTTTCATAACATTCACCTATATAATAAAAAGTGATGGCATCAGGATCTTCAACTTTTAAAGTTTCTTTATATACATCGATTGCATCATCTAAGCGATTAAGATTTGCTAAGGAATTTGCTTTGTTAAAATAAGCAGATGCAAAATCATCCTGAATAGCGATTGAAAAATCATATGCATCAATTGCCTTTTCATACATTCCAAGTCGGTTGTATGAAACTCCCAAATTAAACCAGGCAGTAGAAGTGTAAGGGTGCTTGTCAACAAAATCAGAGTAATACTTTACACTTTCTTCTGATTGTCCATTCAATTCATAACAAAAAGCAAGTTCATATAAAGCCACTTCATTTTCAGGATTTTCAGAAAGAGCTTTCTTCAGATAGAAAATTGCATCATCAAATTTGGAAGTGTTTTCAAATTCAAAAGCCATCGCTAAATAGATCTCATCAATATCCTCAGCA
>JAPLDC010000260.1 GCA_026391935.1 Bacteroidota bacterium
ATGCTTGTGAATATACTTACTGATGGATTTAAACAGATCCATTTTCAGGGCAGCATTTAAAATTCGGAAATCAACAAATTCAAATATGCTTAAACTGGGTTTATGCACAAAGTCGCTCATGCTCACATTGTATTTGTATTCAGCTTCTTTTAAGAATTTCTTAAGTTGAATACTGCTGCCAGGCTCATGTTTTTCGAAGAGTTGATAAAACTCGTTTAGATTTGCAGGAATACGCATTACCTCTTCTTTGCTGAAGAATACCGCATAGGAAGGATCCAGACGAATCAATTCATATTGTTTAGCAACTGAAGTATTAAATTGAGAAAAATAGTTTTCAAAAACATCAGGCATCCAATACCAACTTGGGCCAATGTCGAAAGTAAATCCATCGACAACTAGTTTTCTGGCACGTCCACCTAGATCTTTATTTTTTTCAAGTAGGGTTACTTCAAAGCCTTTTTGAGCTAAGGTCGTCGCAGCCGATAATCCTGCAAAACCAGCTCCAATTACAACGACTTTATTACTTATTTGTTTCTTGTTTATCATTTCGAATGAAATGGAAAGATCTGAGTTTACAAAACTTCTTTCTTCAAAATAGAAATCGTTTTTGCAGGGTCACTGGAAGAGAAAACTGTATTCCCTGCAACAAGCACATCTGCACCAACTTCAAGTAATTTTATATAGTTTTTCAGATCCACTCCGCCATCAATTTCAATTTTTGCTTTCGATTTTGTTGCACGAATAATTTCTTTTAAGGCAGAAATTTTGCGATAGGTGTTTTCAATAAATTTTTGTCCGCCAAAGCCAGGGTTTACACTCATAACGCATACCAAATCAATATCTTCAATAATATCATTTAAGAGATTTGTAGGAGTATGCGGATTTATGGCCACTCCGGCTTTCATGCCTAAGGCTTTTATTGCTTGTATCGATCTGTGTAGATGTGGACAAGCCTCTAAGTGAACTGTTAATATGTCGGCACCTGCATCCTTAAATGTTTGAAGATAACGATCTGGGTCAACAATCATTAGGTGCACATCTAGTGGTTTAGTCGCATGTTTTTTTATAGCTTTAATGACAGGAAATCCCAAAGAAATATTTGGGACAAACATCCCGTCCATTATATCCACATGAAACCAATCGGCTTCACTGTTATTTATCATTTCCACATCACGCTGAATGTTTGCAAAATCGGCTGACAGGATGGAAGGTGCGATTAGATGGCTCATAATTTATGACTTGAATTGTTTGAAGAGTAAAAGTACAAAAAAAGAGAGGAAACAATTGTTTCCTCTCTTTTTAAATTTTAATTAAAAATGCGCTAACTTTTTCTATCCCAAATATGTTTTTAATATTTTACTTCTTGATGTATGTTTTAATCTTCTGATCGCTTTTTCTTTTATCTGGCGAACACGTTCACGTGTCAGGTCAAATTTTTCACCGATCTCTTCTAATGTCATCGCATGTTCACCACTCAAGCCAAAATACAAACGAACAACATCTGCTTCACGTGAAGTCAAAGTATGTAGAGCACGTTCAATTTCTCTTCGCAGTGATTCGTTCAATAAACCGTTTTCTGGACTAGGACTATCATCCGCTTGCATAACATCATACATACTACCTGCATTGTCGTCACCGGTAGTCAAAGGAGCATCCATTGAAACATGGCGTCCCGTATTTTTCATTGATTCTTTAACTTCTTGCTCTGAGATCTCAAGCATAACAGCAATTTCTGCAGGACTAGGTTCACGTTCGTATTCCTGTTCTAATTTTGAAAATGTTTTATTTATTTTATTGATAGAACCTATTTTGTTTAATGGTAAACGGACAATGCGGGATTGTTCTGCTAAAGCCTGTAAAATGGATTGACGAATCC
>JAPLDC010000227.1 GCA_026391935.1 Bacteroidota bacterium
TTCTTGAATGACCTCTTTTAATATATCGTCTTCGATCTCTAGCCTTTTCGAAATTTTATCATAATGTTTTTTCGAAAATTCATCCATTTGTTTTTCAACTACTTCAGTAGCTAATTCAACGATCATGTTTTGGACTTCAATTCTTCGCAGCTGAATGAGTAAACATTCTTGCAGGTCACGAGCCCCTATTCCGGCAGGATCGAAATCCTGAATCACTTTTAATAATTCATTGAGCTCTTCTTCTGTTGTGGTAATATTTTGGGAAAAAGCAATGTCATCGACAATTGAGGAAAGTTCTCTTCTCAAATAACCGTCATCATCCAAATTACCAATTAAATTCAGGGCGATTTGGTATTCGCGGTCATCAAGATCTTTCATTCCCAACTGACTTTCCAACATATCCTGAAAAGAGACTCCAACAGAAAAGGGGATATCTTTTCTTTCTTCGTCCGGACTCACATTGTTCGCTTTTGTTTTATATGATGCACCTTCGTCATCATCCATATAATCGCTGATATTGAAGTCTTCACGTTGATTTTCATCATCTTTGGTGGTCTCCTCAAAATCATCATTATCAAACTCATCTTTTGGTTCTTCATCTGTTTCAACACCTTCTTCAAGAGCTGGGTTGATTTCCATTTCTTCTTTTATGCGCTGTTCTAAGGCAATAGTAGGCAACTGCAACAATTTCATCAATTGAATTTGTTGCGGGGATAATTTTTGAAGTAATTTTTGCGACTGTACCTGCCTTAACATTATCGTTCTCCGCTAAATTTTGTTTCTACAAAAATAACAATAATTTAGTGAATAATTTATGATTAAACCATAAATGATAATGTATATTTTCTATTTTAATTGTAGGGTTACTTTTAATTTTAATTGTAACTTTATAAAACGCTAACTTTATAAAAACACTTTATAAATCACTCAAAATGATTAGAAAAATATTCATTAGTTCTATTTTTATTTTCATTCAATTCAACTTTTCTTTTGCTCAGCACTTACCTCAACTTTGGGGGTTAACTTCCGCGGGTAGCGAAACGGATTTTGGAACAATATTTCATTATACACCATCAACAAATACACATATTCTTGATTATTCTTTTCAAAATATTGCACAGGGTGCAAATCCCCAAATGACAGATCTTACAGATGGTGGTAGCGGGAAACTTTATGGGATGACTTATAGTGGTGGTGCCGGTTTTTCTGGGGTGATATTTGAATATGATACAATTACACATAGTTACACAAAAAAGGTTGATCTCACTTCTACCACAGGTAATTTCCCAAAAGGGTCATTGTCACTTTATGCTGGAAAGTATTATGGCATGACCTCTTTAGGAGGCATAAATAATAAAGGAACACTATTCGAGTGGGATCCAATAACAAACATTATCACAAACAAAATAGATTTAAATATTACTGATGGCTGCAGTCCAGCTGGATCCCTTACATTATTTGGAGGTAAATTTTATGGGCTCACCTATCAAGGTGGTTTGAGCAATAAGGGGGTTATTTTTGAATGGGACCCTGTTACAAATATTTATGTCAAGAAAATAGACCTTACTGCAGCAAATGGTGCAAATCCATATGGTACGCTCGAATTAAATGGGTCATTGTTTTATGGGATGACTTATACAGGAGGTGCAGGTAACGCTGGGGTAATTTTTACTTGGGATCCGGCAACAAATGTGTATACAAAAAAAATTGATTTTATTGCCACTAGTGGAAAAAATCCTTACGGTAAATTACTATATAGTGGTGGTAATTTTTATGGAATGACCTTTATAGGTGGTGCTAATAACAGAGGTGTTATTTTTGAGTGGAATCCCACAACAAATATGTACACAAAAAAAATAGATTTTAGTCTTGCTAATGGTTCTTATCCTCAAGGTTCTTTATCTTTAAAAGGCAGCAAATTATATGGTTTAACAAAAGCGGGTGGAGCAAATGATAAGGGTGTTATTTTTGAGTGGGATCCTGCAACAAATATTTACACAAATAAAATAGATCTTAATTCTTCTATTGGTTACAATCCTTTAGGGTCACTTTTAAATGTGGGAGGATTGTTTTATGGATTAACAAATCTCGGCGGCCTATATGGTAATGGAGTTATTTTTCAATGGAATGAAGCAGCAAATTCATATTCCAAAAAACTTGAATTCAACAGTACAAACGGAAATCTGCCTGAAGGTTCTCTTGTTTTTAATAAAGGAAAGTATTATGGTATGACAAACAGTGGAGGCTTATTTGATAATGGTGTCATCTTTGAATGGGATCCTTCTACAAATACCTACACAAAAAAATACGATTTCGATATTGTCAACGGAGGAAAGCCCACTGGATCTCTTTTATTGTATGGAGGAAAATATTATGGGACAACCAGTTCCGGTGGAATAAATAATGCGGGAGTAATTTTTGAATGGAATGATTCAACAAATGTTTTCACAAAAAAAATAGATTTGATTTCAACAAACGGTGTTACTCCTTACGGCTCATTATCGGTTTATGGAACAAAGCTTTACGGTATGACAAATCAAGGAGGCGCAAATAATTTGGGAGTCATTTTTGAATGGGATCCTACTACAAATATTTTTAATAAAAAAATAGATTTTAGTTTGGCATTGGGTGGAAACCCATATGGTTCGCTCACCTTTAACGGAACAAGTTTTTTTGGATTAACATTTAATGGCGGAGCAAATGCATTAGGGGTAATTTTTGAATGGAATCCTTCAACAAATATTTATACAAAAGAGTATGATCTTGTAGATACTCTTGGAAGTCATCCTAATGGGTCATTGATATTTAATGGAGGATTGTTTTTTGGGTTGACACAGATGGGTGGTGCAAATGGTGGAGGTGCACTTTTTACATGGGATCCAACTACGAATAGCTATATGGATAAATTTGATTTCGATTTCACCCAAGGGATTTATCCTGAAGGAACATTAACTCTTTCTAGCTCAGGAAAATATTATGGTTTAACAAAAGAAGGTGGAGCTAACAATCTTGGAACCTTATTTGAATGGGATGAAGCAACAAATACCTTGGTTCAAAAATTTGATTTTTCTGGTACAGCAGGAGCTCCTTTGGGTGCAAATCCTTTCTATACTCAGCTGCTTGAAAGGGTTTCAAATGTGGTTCCGGTATTTTCATCAAATGCAAGTGTGATGAATATGTGCATGAATAGCACATCTGCAAATCCATTTTCTGTTACAGATGCAGACGGTGATTTAATTTCTTTTACGATGAATAGCAGTAATACAAGCCTCTTACCTAATTCAAACATCAGTATCAGTAATATTAGCGGCAGTAATTATCAAGCAACGTATACACCTGTTGTTGGTCAATTAGGAAGTACAACAATTACTATTACTGCAATAGATGGTTTTGGCGGATCAACAGCATATATTTTCAATTTAAATGTTACTGCAATTCCAATAGTTACTGCAAATGCATCAATTAATATAGTTTGTCAGGGACAAGCTGTTACCTTATTCGGAGGAGGTGCCGCATCTTACTCCTGGTCTGGTGGAATAACGGATGGGGTTTCTTTTATTCCGAGTGCAACGACAACTTATACTGTGACAGGAACAATTGTAGGTTGTGGAACAAATACTGCAACTCAATTGATCACTGTAAATCTGATACCCGTAGTTTCCGCGAATGCAAGTACTACTCATGTTTGTACCGGACAATCACTAATTTTAACAGGTGGAGGCGCTGCGTCATATTCATGGACCAGTGGCGTTGCAAATGGAGTGGCTTTTATTCCACTCTCTACTTCGACATATATTGTTACAGGAACTACAGCAGGATGTTCGGATACTGCAGTGATAACGGTAGACATAAATTCTCCTCCAATCTTGAATATTTCAGCAAGTAACACAATTGTTTGTCAGGGAGAACCTGTTACACTTACTGGAATCGGAACAGGAAGTTCATACGTTTGGAGCGGAGGGGTGACAAATGGAGTAGCCTTTATTCCTGTCGGTTCTATAACCTATTCTGTTACAGCCTCAGATGCATTTTGCACAAGCACAGGAACGATTTTAATAACAAGTAATCCTGTAAATATTAGTGTTAACCAAGTTGCAAATACATTAACTGCAAATGCAACAGGTGCAAGCTATCAGTGGATCGATTGCAACAACTTTAATTTACCAATTGCATCGGAAACATTTCAAAGTTATACTCCGGTTTTGCCGGGAAGTTATGCTGTAATAATAAATCAAGGAGGGTGTATAGATACATCTTCTTGTATTTCTGTTATTCCTACAAGTATATGTATTAGACCAAATACGAGTGTTCAGGTTTTCCCAAATCCTACTTCGGGACAAATTTCTATTTCACTAGGAAACAAATCAAATGCAAAAGTTGAACTGTATACTGTTTTAGGTAAATTTATTTTTTCAAAAGAGGTGTCAGAATTAAATAATTCGATTTCAATACTTGACCAATCGGATGGAATATATTTTCTAAAAATTTATTTAGGTGATAATGTGATGATGAGTAAAATTGTTCTTGTGAAATAAAAAGTAGAATATTATGTATATAAAAAGCTCATGCGCTTTTTATACTATATGATCATTCCCGCACCAACAGTAATATTACTTGCTTCATCGATAAGAATAACACTCCCTGTATTTCTATTTTTCTTGTATTTATCAATTGCAATTGGTGAAGTTGTTTTTATAGTAATGCAGGCAATGTCGTTTAAGTTGATGATTTTATCATCCTTTATTTTTTCTAATGTATTAATATTGACTTTGTACTGAATATCTTTTACAACACATCGAACCTCTTTTGAGGTGTGTCTCAATGCATACTTTCCGTTTAATTGTAGTTGTTTGTCAGCCAACCAACATAACATGATCTCAATATCTTGAGTTGTCTCGGGAAGATTATCTGTTTTTGCGATCATGTCTCCACGGGAAATATCTATTTCATTTTCTAGCGTAAGTGTTACACTCATAGGAGCAAAAGCTTCTTCTAAAGATTCATTTAAAATATCAATGGATTTTATTTTTGAAGTAAAACCGCTTGGTAAAACAGTAACAGCATCTCCTTTTTTGAAAACGCCACCGGCAATTCTTCCGGCATATCCTCTGTAATCGTGGTGGTCAGAGCTCATAGGTCTGATAACATACTGAACAGGAAAACGTGCATCAGAATGGTTTTGATCGTTTGATATTTGCAAATTTTCAAGGAGATACATAAGTGTAGCTCCTTTGTACCAATCCATATTTTTAGATTCGTCAACTACATTATCTCCTTTTAATGCACTTATTGGTAAAAAATGCACATCTGTAATTTCAAGTTTTGCTGCAAAAGAAGTATAGTCATTTTTGATTTTTTCAAATACCTCTTCTTTGTATTCCACTAGGTCCATTTTATTCACACAAACAATCACATGCGGAATTCTTAACAAGGAAGCAATGTAAGTGTGCCTCATTGTTTGCTCGATAACTCCTTTACGTGCATCAATTAAAATAATTGCAGCATTGGCCGTTGATGCACCGGTAACCATGTTTCGGGTGTATTGAATATGACCGGGAGTATCTGCAATGATGAATTTTCGTTTAGGAGTTGCAAAATAACGATACGCTACATCAATGGTGATGCCTTGTTCACGCTCTGCACGGAGCCCGTCTGTGAGTAAAGCAAGGTTTACATATTCCTCTCCTCGTTTTTCACTGCTTGCTCTAATTGCTTCATATTGATCTTCAAAAATGGATTTTGAATCGTATAGCAATCTTCCGATGAGTGTACTTTTCCCGTCATCAACAGACCCAGCTGTTGTGAAACGAAGTAAATCCATTGTTAAATATCCTGCTGTGGAAAAATCTGTCATAATTTATTTTTTAAAAATATCCTGCTTTTTTTCTGTCTTCCATTGCTGCTTCCGAACGTTTATCATCTATTCTTGATCCTCTTTCAGTCACTCTTGTTGCTGCAACTTCTTCAACAATTTCTTCTAACGTATTTGCTTTTGATAGCACGGCTCCTGTACAACTTATATAGCCAATGGTTCTAAAGCGCACTTGCATTTTTTCTACTTTTTCAGTAGGTTTTAGAGGGATCACATTTGAGTGTGCATAAATTACACCATCACGTACAAAACATTCGCGCTCATGCGTATAATAAATACTCGGAATTTCTATATTCTCCTGTAAGATATATTGCCAAACGTCCATTTCAGTCCAGTTACTGATAGGAAAAACTCTGAAGTTCTCTCCAAGATGTTTTTTCCCATTGAATAGATTCCATAATTCCGGACGTTGATTTTTTGGGTCCCATTGTCCGAATTCATCACGATGAGAAAAAAAGCGTTCTTTCGCTCTAGCCTTTTCTTCATCTCTTCTGGCGCCACCGATACAAGCATCAAATTTGTATTTTTCGATTGTGTCAAGAAGTGTTACTGTTTGCAATACATTTCGACTAGCATTAAATCCCTTTTCTTCAATTGCTTTTCCTTCATCAATACTTTGCTGAACAGATCCTATAATTAATTGGACATTATATTTTTTTGCAAGTTCATCTCTGAAAATAATCGTTTCTTCAAAATTATGTCCAGTATCCACATGTACCAATGGAAACGGGATTTTGGCAGGCGCAAAGGCTTTACGTGCAAGATGAAAACAAACGATCGAGTCTTTCCCACCGGAAAAAAGTAGTGCTGGTCTTTCAAACTGAGCAGCCAGTTCACGCAAAACATAAATACTTTCGCTCTCGAGTTCTTTTAAATGTGTGAGGGTATAGTTTTTCATAAATTTATTTTATCCAATATTTTCAATACACTTTCTTTAATACTGAAGGTGTCATTTAGTTCAATGGCAGGTTTTGAAGGCGCTTCAAATGGCGCATTTATTCCTGTGAAGTCTTTAATTTCTCCTCTTCTAGCTTTAGCATACAAACCTTTTACATCTCGTTTTTCGCAAATTTCGAGTGGCGTGTTTACAAATATTTCTATAAAATCATTTTTTCCAACAATGTTTTTTGCGATAGTTCTGATTTCTTCCGTAGGGCTTACAAAACAACAAATTGTAATGATTCCCGTATTCACAAATAGTTTTGTTATTTCTGCAATTCTTCGAATATTTTCTATTCTGTCAACATCGCTAAAGCCTAGATTATTATTTATGCCTATCCTGATATTATCGCCATCCAATATTTGAGTAAGTAGTCCTTTGTTATGAAGTTCTTTTTCCAATGCAATGGCAATGGTTGTTTTCCCTGAACCGCTGAGACCGGTGAACCAGATAGCAATACCTTTTTGTTGAAGTAATTGTTCTTTATCAGCACGCTGCAAAATTTTATCAGTCGGGAAAATATTATTCATAAACTATAAAATGTTTGTTTTTACTATTATTTTCCTACAAATATAAAACAATAAAGGCCTTACCTGTTGGGAAAGACCTTTAAAATAAGCTCAAATAGATATTATTGTCTTTCCATAAATTAAATGCAGCAAATCATACAACACATCATTGTGCTGTAGCTGTTGATTTTTATATGGAAGTTGATTGTTTTCATTTCTGTCACAAATGTATGACCTTATTTTTAAAATGCAAAAAGAAATTTTTGAATATCTTTGTTTTCAATTTATAGATATATAGAATGGCTGCAAAGAGTATACTTCCCGATTTTAGAATAACTCCTACGATTGACCAAGTTGGGATCGAGGAGCGTGTTGCGCGATTTACAACCCGAAGTATCAAAAAGGAGTCTAAGATGCAAGGGTTGAAGATGATCCTCAATATGATCGATTTGACTACTCTGGAAGGAAAGGATACCGAAGGGAAAGTAAAACAGATGTGTTATAAAGCAGTTCATATGCATGATGTTATTCCAGATTTGCCTACTGTTGCTGCCGTATGCGTATACCCTTCAATGGTGAAAACAGCTAAAGAATCTTTAATAGGGAGCGGTGTTAAAGTTGCTTCTGTTTCTACGGCTTTCCCAAGTGGACAATCTACTCACGAAATAAAAATTTTGGATACAAAATTTGCGCTTGAAAATGGTGCAGATGAAATTGATATGGTAATTTCAAGAGGTGAATTTTTGAAAGGAAATTATAATTTTGTTTTTGATGAAATAGCTGCGATCAAAGATGTTTGCGGAAAGGCAAGGTTGAAAGTGATTTTTGAAACCGGCGAACTTTCAACATTGGATAATGTTCGTAAGGCGAGCGATATTGCTATGTATGCAGGAGCGGATTTTATTAAGACATCAACAGGGAAAATCTCTCCCGCTGCTACAATGCCTGTGACATTAGTGATGTTAGAAGCTATTCGTGACTATTATTATGCAACGAATAGGATGGTGGGAATGAAGCCTGCCGGTGGAATCTCAACATCAAAATTAGCGATGCAGTATTTGGTAATGCTTCGGGAAACGTTAGGAGGAGCATGGTTGAGTAATGAGTGGTTTCGTTTCGGAGCAAGCAGTTTGGCAAATGATGTATTGATGCAAATTGCGAAACAGACAACAGGTGTTTATCAAAGTTCAGATTATTTTTCGAAGGATTAAGTCATCATATTTTAAGTGAGAAAAAAGTATCAAATGAGTAAGAAAAAAGAAATTACAAAAGCAAAATTGGATTTTAAAACGGATTGGGCATATGCTTCAGCTCCTGAAGACTCCGGTCATATTTCACTTAAGAAGCAATACGATCTGTTCATCAATGGTGAATTCGTAAAACCAAACAGTAAAAAATATTTCGCTACTTATAATCCTGCAACCGATCAGAAGATCGCTGAGGTTGCTGAAGCTGATGAGAAGGATGTGGATAAAGCAGTAAAGGCAGCGCGAAAAGCATTTGAAAAATGGAGCAAGCTATCCGGAAAAGAGAGAGGGAAATATATTTTTCGCATAGCACGGTTAATGCAGGAACGTGCACGTGAATTTGCTGTGATAGAAACAATGGACGGAGGAAAGTCAATTCGTGAAAGTAGAGATATTGATGTTCCTTTAGCGGCAAATCATTTTTTTTATAATGCAGGATGGGCAGATAAATTAGAATACGCTTTTCCAAATAGAAACCCAAAACCATTGGGTGTGGTAGGACAGATCATTCCTTGGAATTTCCCATTATTAATGGCTGCCTGGAAAATAGCACCAGCGCTAGCTGCAGGCAATACTGTGGTTTTAAAACCAGCCGAAACGACTTCCCTCACAGCATTAAAATTGGCAGAACTGATACGTGATAGCGGTTTGCCGAATGGAGTTGTAAATATTGTGACCGGTGCCGGTAAAACGGGCGCAGCCATCGTAAATCACCCTGACATAAATAAAATTGCTTTTACCGGTTCAACGGATGTTGGAAAATTAATCCAAAGGTCAATTTCAGGAACAAATAAAAAATTAACGCTTGAATTAGGCGGAAAAGCTGCAAATATTATTTTTGCTGATGCTGCGATCGATCAGGCGGTTGAAGGTGTTGTAAATGGAATCTTCTTTAATCAAGGTCACGTTTGTTGTGCCGGATCAAGATTATTTGTTCAGGAAAGTGTTGCGGATATTGTGATCCGCAAATTGAAGGATAGAATGGAGACATTGATCGTTGGTGATCCAATGGACAAAAATACGGATATAGGCGCCATCAATTCTAAAGAACAACTTTTAAAGATCAACGAATACATAAAGATCGGAAAAAATGAAGGTGCTGAAATTTACCAATCATCTTGCGCCATTCCGAGTAAGGGGAATTTTTGCAGACCGACTTTATTTTTGAATGCATCACAATCTCATCGTATTGTTCAGGAAGAAATATTTGGTCCTGTTTTAACAGTTCAGACTTTCAGAACAATTGAAGAGGTGATCGAAAAAGCGAACAATATTCCTTATGGATTGTCGGCAGGTGTATGGACAGATAAAGGGTCCAAGATTTTTAATCTTACAAATAAATTACGTGCGGGAGTGGTTTGGGCAAATACGTATAATAAATTTGATCCTGCTTCACCATTTGGTGGATACAAGGAAAGTGGATTTGGGAGAGAAGGTGGATTGCATGGTTTAATGCCTTATTTAAATCTTTAAAAAATCGGACATGTCAAGACTAGAAATACAAAAAACGTACAAGATATTTATTGGCGGACAATTTCCCAGAACAGAGTCAGGGCGATATTATCCCTTAAAAAATAAAAAAAATGAGGTGATCGCAAATATGTGTTTGTCATCACGAAAAGATTTTAGAAATGCTGTCGTTGCCGCTCGCAGTGCCTTTGGTGGCTGGAGTGAAAAATCTGCCTTCAATCGTAGTCAGATTCTATATCGTATTGCTGAAATGCTAGAAGGTAGAAAAGAGCAGTTTATTGCAGAACTTTTGTTGCAAGGTATAAGTGCTGCAGCCGCAAAAGAAGAAGTTACATTGTCGATTGATCGGTTGGTTTATTATGCCGGCTGGTGTGATAAATACCAAGCCTTGTTTAGCTCCGTTAATCCTGTTGCATCATCACATTTTAATTTTTCTGTTCCTGAGCCAACCGGAGTTGTTGCAATCATTTCTTCCGAAGAAAGCTCACTCTTAGGATTAGTAACTTCAATTGCTCCTGTGATTGCTGGTGGAAATACGTGCGTGGTGTTAGCTTCTGAAAGTAAACCGTTATGTGCTATTACTTTTTCTGAAGTATTAAATACGTCTGACCTTTCTGCTGGTGTCGTGAATATTTTAACAGGAAATTCTGCTGAGTTGCATTCACATTTTTCTTCTCATATGGATGTGAATTCCTTGTTGTATTATCGAAAAAATAAAAACGAAATAAAAACGATAAAGGAAAATGCTGCCTTAAATGTCAAAAGGGTTCATATTTACGACAAAATAATTTTGAATTCAGAAAAAGCACAAAGTCCTTATTTTATTTTTGATAATCAGGAAATAAAAACTACATGGCATCCTGTTGAAAATATTGGCTCTTCAAAGGGAGGGTATTAAGTGGGTAATATTTAATGTGGAATAGTAGATGAACATTGATTTGAAAGATTATTTATTTGCTGCAATAAAATCATCTTTGCTGGCAGGAGAGGAAATTCTAAAAGTTTACAATTCTGATTTTGCAGTGGAACAAAAAGAGGATAAGTCACCACTTACATTAGCTGATAAAAATGCCCACAAAGCTATTTGTGAAAATTTACAAATTACAAATTTTCCTGTTTTGAGTGAAGAAGGTAAATCTATCGATTATTCCGAACGTTTCGAATGGGAATATTTTTGGATGGTAGATCCTCTTGATGGTACAAAAGAGTTTGTGAAACGCAATGGAGAATTCACTGTCAATATTGCTTTGATTCACAAACAAAGATCAATCTTAGGGGTAATTTATGTACCCGTTACAAAAGTCATTTATTTTGCTGCTGAAGGCGTTGGAGCATTCAAATCGGAAATCATAAATCCCCGATTGAATAATACAGGTTTACAAGAACTATTAAAATCGTCAATTAAACTACCGTTAACAACAATCAATAAAAAATTCACTGTAGTAGCAAGTCGTTCACACCTTTCCGAAGAAACGGAAATGTTTATTGACGGTTTAAAAAGGGTGCATGGGGAGGTGAATTTTTTGTCTTCTGGAAGTTCTATAAAATTATGCCTGGTGGCAGAAGGAAGTGCAAATGTTTACCCGCGCTTTGCTCCAACAATGGAGTGGGATACAGCTGCGGGACAAGCAATATGTGAAATTTCAGGAAAGCAGGTGGTCGATTATTCTACAAATAAATCGGTAGTTTATAACAAGCCCAGCTTGCTTAATAACTGGTTTACAGTTCAATAATGCCTTAGTTGTTGGTTGAAATATATAATAGATAGAATGTATTAGTGAGAACCTAATTTACTACTTTTGAAAACATAATTTAAGATAAACCAAAAAACTATTACAATGAAAAAACAATTACTAATATTAACGTTAAGTCTTTTTTCTGGCTTGGCATCTTTTGCCCAAGGGACTGTTGACGAAATTTCTGGAATAAAACCAATTCCTGCTCCGAACTTAACTATTTCAAAACACAAAACAAATAAATCATTGTCATGTGGTCCGGATACGCTTCTTTATTCTTATCTTAAGGAAGTGACAATTGCACCTCCGGGTACTTTTTATATTGATCCTATGGTTGGAGCAAGAAGAGCTTGGTCTCAAGCATTTCAATTGTCATCT
>JAPLDC010000355.1 GCA_026391935.1 Bacteroidota bacterium
AAACTTTTCGTGTATTTAGACCTGCCCCTTCAAACACAGCGGAATTCATAGCAAGTATCTCGTCCTTAAAATACCCTCTCTCTACTGCAGCAACAGCTCTGTCAACAGAAAGTTTTGCAAAAACATTCGCATCATCTTTGCTGATATTATGTTTCTTAGCCACATTTTCTGCTGTACATCCCATTGGAACAGCAGCAGTATCATTTAACGCTTCCCATAGCATATCCACGAATCCAGGCTTACCTAAAGCGTATCCCATTCGATTTCCAAAAGCTGCAGTAGGTGAAAGAGACATATTTTCAGTACCTCCACAAAGTGCAGTACTAGCTTTACCAAGAGAAATCTGTTCGGCACCAGCGATAATAGTTTCGAAGCCGGAGCCACAAATACGTTGTAACATCACCGCAGGAATACCAACAGGAATACCTGCATATAAGCTAATATGACGTGGAAGAAAATAAGAATCAGCAGAACTCTGACCTATATTAGCAACCATCACCTGATCAATGTCGGTAGGCTTTATCCCCGACTTTTCCATCGCCGCTTTTGCTGCATAGATACCAAGATCTGTTGGGGAAACTGCTCCTAACGTTCCGCATAATTTTCCGAATGGAGTACGTGCTCCGTTCACTAAATATATGTCATCGTAAACAATTCCGATTCCTTTTTCTTTGTCATGAAAGCCTTTCATAATTGTATGTAGTTAATTAGTTATTTATTTGATTAAGTATATTCGTTTTTCAAATTGAACCATTTTTAAATTATTTTTTCAATTTGCTTTGCCTTCATTTCAGTTAATGCATATTTCTTTGCTAGCAAAGCCGCTCCAAAAGAAACTACGTATTGAGGACTTTCAATAATCTGAATATCTTTATTAAACTTTTCGTTCAACAGATCTTTTAGATAAGGATGGTGTTCAACAACTCCGCCAATCATAAATGTTGGCAAGGCAGCTTCTAACCGCATTTTAGCAACTTTGTTGGCAATAGAAATGTAAACACCACGTGAAATATCTTCCAGAGACATGCCATCAAAGATCCAACTCATTATTTCGGTTTTAGCAAACACCGTACAGAAACTATTCAGTTCCTTATCGTATTTTGAGAGTGATGCCAAGCTACTCATTTCCTCAATATTAATATTTACCCTTTCAGCAATTTCGGATAAAAACGAACCTGTTCCAGCCGCGCATTTATCGTTCATGTAAAAATTAACTACATTATTATCATCATCGCAATGAATAACTTTAATGTCTTCACCGCCTATATCAATAATATTTTTTGCGCCGGAATGAAAAAAAGAAACGCCTGCTGCTGCACAACTAATTTCAGTTTTAATGATGTCGGTTTCAGTAAAATGTTTTCGCCCATAACCAGTTGCACAACTGCCAATAATATTAAAATTAGTTGCAATGGTTTGTTTTACATTTTTGAAAGCTTGTTTGTCGTTCCCTAAGGTTGGTAAATAAGACCTAAAAACGGCTAACCCTTTTTCGTCAATCACAGTAAACTTAGCATAAGCCGACCCAAGATCAATTCCTAAAAAGAAGGACTCATGTTTATGTGAAATTGGATTATACTCTTTGTTTACTAATCCTTTTTCAAGAATTTTTTTGGTAACCTCACCAGCTGCGCCAGGCACTCTTGAAATAATATTTTTATTGGTCATTGCTTTGACCATGTTGGTAAACGATAAATTTAACGATGTACGGATATAATGTTTACGACCATATTCTACAATTTTACCGTTAAAATAATCGATCTCTGTTGGACGATTATTAATAAGATCTACTGCCAAAGAAGGAAAATGGTCCCCTCCTTTTTTAAGATAACGCATACACTGGCGAACAAAATCATCAGAAAAACGAATTTTCTCTGCTTCTGCTACGTCAATGCCCTCTTGAATTATTTGTTCAATTAATTCAATTGTATCAGGATCGTTCATAGCTTCTGCCATGGTTAAACGACCAACACCGCATAAAGGGCTAAGTGCTGCATTTAAGATCGTTTTTTCCCAAACTCTTTTTACAAGATCAAAGGAATTGAGCGATTTAGTTTCCAATGAAACAGAAGTTAATAAATCGGCAATTTCTTTTGCTTTATCGGAACACGCATCATTTATTGAACCAATATAGTTAGGTGGTGTAAAAAATGTAACTTTTGTAGTGTTCGGTGAAGTAGAATTTCCGGCAAAGTTTACTACAAAACGCATTGTTTTGCTTTCGCCAAAACCAGCTACTAATAATTGTTCAACATCTAATCCATTTTGAACAGAAATCACCGCTAACTTTTCTGTATTTAATACCTGAGCTTGTTTTACTGCTCCAGAAGTATGATTTGATTTTAATGCAAAAAACAAATAATCAGCATCCCATCCTTCTAACTCAGAAATCGAGTTACATACTTTATCAAATTTAGCTTTTTGATTGATCACATTTTCAAGAATCAATCCTTCGTTTCTAATTTTGGTGGCTTTTGTTTCGTTTACTTCACACAAGGCAACTTCGCAACCAGCTTCCTGTAATTTTACGGCAAGTATCATACCTACAGGTCCCAAACCGATTACAGCAACTTTCAATTTATTTTTTTTACTCATATTCGTTTGCTTTTAATAAGCTAATTTTATCAGAAACACTAAATAATATTCCTTTTATCTTTTATGCAGTCACTTTAGCGTCTTCAATTTGCTCAATAAAAG
>JAPLDC010000064.1 GCA_026391935.1 Bacteroidota bacterium
TGATGGCAGTATCGGGAACAAGTACACCTGTTTTGCTTTGATGGTTAAATTGCCTTGCGTTGCACTTCCTTCGTTTGCAAAATAAATGATGTAAGGATTATGCCTGTTGTAAACGTTGAAAATGCTGAAGTTCCAGCTCGATTCATAATTTTTAAACAGCTTGGTTGGTATCTTAACATCCTCAGGTTTTACATTGTCAGCCAATCCAAATTTTTTGATGATACGTTGTTTTCTGCGCTCAATATGTTTTGTTCTGTCTGGTGTGTATGTTGCTGAAATATCAAGTCGGTGGTATGCCGGCATCCGATATGCGTTTCTGTCACTGTAATCATAAGTAACATTTCCATCAATCACATAATAAGAAGTTGGAATTGTAATTGCATTTCCTGTTCCATAAACAAAGATCGTTGCGAAAGTCCATTTTTTGCTGAGGTCGTAGCTAAGCACTATAGAAGCATCATGTCGTCTGTCGTATTTTGCATAAAATTGTTTTCCTCGATTCAGATCAGGGAAAGTACGGTTGGTGTATGATAGCGTATATCCGATCCATCCATTGAATTTACCGACTCTCTTTTTTACAAAAAATTCAACGCCATAAGCTTGCCCTTTTCCAAAGACAAATTGATTGTCTGAATTATCGCCCACAGTTCCTCCTGGCAAAGAACCATCGGCATATTCAATTTGATTTTTCAGATCTTTATAATAGATCTCGATGGAAGTTTCATACGTATTGTCCTTAAAATTTCTGAAGTAACCTAATGAATATTGTGTTCCCTTCTGAGGTTTTACAAGTTCGGAGGAAGGCACCCATGTATCGATAGGTAAGGTAACTGCAGATAAGGAAGCAAGGTGGATATATTGAAGATTATAAGTGTAAGATGCTTTTATTGATGATCTTGTATTGATGGAATAACGTGCATTGAAACGAGGTTCAAATCCGCCATAATCAGCAACTTTTTTATTTGAGTTGGTATGAATTACTGAGGATATTTGTCCGGTAATAGGATCTTTTTCATATCTGTCGAAAGGACCTACTTGAATAAAATGCGAGTAGCGTAATCCCAAATGGATCTTGAATTTATCTGTGACATCAAAATCGTCAGAAACATAAGCCGCCATGTCATGTGCTCTTAATTTTTTTACACCTCCCAGATCAAAAACCGTTTCCCCTTGTTTTGCTGAAGCGCTTATCGGAGTGAAAGTGTGAAAGATGTAATTGACACCAAATTTAACTTCATGACGAATAGTAGGGAAATATCCGAAGTCGACTTTTCCATTCCAATCGTTGATCCCGGAAAATAATTTCATTTCGAATCCGCTTTGTTCTGCTGTGAATGCAAATTTATAATCACTATAAATTGCGGATACGTTCATGAATAATTTATTATTGAATAAGTGATTCCATCTGACAACGCCTGTAGAGTTACCCCAGGATACACCCATTTTAAAACCAGCTTCTTTATCCTGAAAGGTCATAATATCCCTCCCAAAATAACCGCTTGCGAAGATCCTGTCCTTGTCGGATAAACGGTAATTTACCTTTGCATTCATATCATAAAAATATACTCCTGAATTTTTAAGAGGTGAAGAAGGTTTTGCAAAGGGACGTGCAAGCACATCAATATATGTTCTTCGAGCTGAAATGATGAAAGAGCTGGTATCTTTTTTTATCGGACCTTCAATTGTTAATCGCGATGAAATCAATCCAATACCACCGGATGCATGATAGGTTTTGTTATTTCCTTCCTTCATCGAGATATCTAACACAGATGCAAGTCTGCCGCCATATTGAGCAGGCATGCCACCTTTTACGAGATTGATACTTTTTACAGCATCGCCATTAAATACAGAGAAAAATCCAAGTAAATGAGATGCATTATAAACAACTGCTTCATCCAATAATATTAAATTTTGATCGGGGCCACCGCCACGCACATAAAAACCTGCATTTCCATCACCACTTGATTTTACTCCTGGTAATAATTGAATTGTTTTTAAAATATCCACTTCACCCAAAAATGCCGGTAGTTTTTTGATTTCTTCCATATCAAGCTTGATTGCGCCAACATTAGTGCTGGATACGTTTTTGTCAATTTTTTCAGAACTGATTTCCACTTCTTTTACATTAATGGCCGAAGGTTTTAGTTCTATGTTTAATCGGATATCCTTATCAAGAACTATCTTTTTCACATAATTTTCATAGCCAACATAAGAGCTGATGAGTGTGTATGTTCCCTTCTCAACAGTGATTGAAAAAAATCCATATTGATTTGTATTTCCCCCTTTCAAAAGTTCTTTGATGTATACACTTGCTCCATAACTGTATTCTCCATTGGAGGCATCTTTTACATAGCCGCTAATGGTATATTTTTGTTTTTCTTGAGCAAGGGTAGGAAATGCAGTTAAAATCGAAAAAACGAAAAGTAGTAAGGTTTTTATAGGTGAAATAATTTTCATAAAAATCGAAAAGATTATTTGGTTTAAGAAGGATGAAGAGTCAATAAGTTAAAATTAAACAATTATGTTCATCGTATGTTTGCCAATTGCTAATTTTGAGGTACAAAACTATGGAAACATTATTTGATTTCAAAGTTTCCAAGCTCTTATTTTGATGATATTAAACCGCCAAATGTTGATTTTAATCAGTTGGATACTAAATTTTTCTAATTGTTTGGTTTCTTTCATTTTAAAATACTGATTGTAAGGCGTTTTCTAGATCAGAATAGTCAGAACTAAACCTTTCGGATATTAATTATTCCTATTCGATCCATTATTTTTATGATTAAAAATGTGGGGTCGAACTCAAACCATTTTTTAGAAAAATTTATGCTATTCGGACTTTTATGATGATTATTTTGAAACAATTCTCCTAGCATTAGAAGATCCCAAGGCAATGAATTTCTGCTATGATCATTATTGTCATAATTCGAATAGCCATATTTATGTCCGCACCAATTTACTATAGCTCCGTGAACTGGGCCCATTAGGAAATGAATTGGTAATAATAAAAATTCCCACCAGGCAGTTGCAAAATAATAATAAAATAAAAAATATAATACCCCGAAACTGATTCTAATCAACCACATATCACTTACCTTATCTAACATTTGCCATTCCGGATAATTTCCCTGAAATGCTTTTTCGGGTTCAATATTTTTGGAAGCATAATCAAAATAAATTTTTTTTGTATGCCACATCATTCCGAAAACATCTTTAAAAAAGTGGGGAGAATGAGGGTCTTTTTCAGTATCACTATATGCATGATGCATGCGATGCAGAATCGCATATGCTCTCGGATTTAAAAATGAAGATCCTTGTGTCAGGAAAGTTAAAAAGTAAAAGAATCTTTCCCAAAATTTGTTCATGGCGAACATTTTATGAGATGAATAACGATGCAAAAAGAATGTTTGACAAAATAATGAAAGAAACCAGTGTGCAAGAAAAAATAGTAATATGTACATATATCTTTAAATAAAAAATTTATACAAAAGTATTTAAAAACAAAGTATGATAAATTATAATTTTTAAAAATATTGTCGAATGAACGTGTTTTTTGTTTTTTAGGATTAAAATTAATTTGCAATCAAAAAGACATTCAGAAAGGTCAATGTAATTGGATTATCATGAATATCCATTCGGTATTATTACTATCTTTACTTATAATTAATGCTATTTTAAATGGATTTAAGTAAATTAAAAAAACGTCCGGCGTACCCCTTCGAGACAATTGCAGTTGCTATTTCATTTTCTCCTCGTTGCCAATCTATATTGTCTGAAGCCAAACGGTTATCGGATATTTTTGGTGCATCCCTATTGCTTTTACATATTGGAGATAAAACCCCTGAAAAAGAACAACATTTGGATGAAATAATGTCGGCAGCTCTAGTAGATCCGAACCATTCACGGATAATATGGATGGAAGGCGACCCTGTAGAAACTATTTTGCAATTGTGTAAATTGAATATTGTGGATTTGTTGGTATTAGGAGCTCTCGAAAAAGAAAATTTTTTAAAATTTTATTTAGGATCTATCGCTCGTAATATCAGTAGAAAGGCAAAATGTTCGGTATTGTTGCTTACCAATCCAACAGGAGAACCTTTGAAATTAAAAAAGATAGTTGTTAACGGAGTAGAAAATCCAAAAACGATAAATACAATAAACACCTCTTTGTATTTTGCGAAAAACTTAAAAGTAAAAGATATTACAATTGTTAATGAAGTAGATGTGTCAGGGCTAGCTATGGCTATTTCAGATAATAGCACAGCTCCTCAAACAAAGGAACTTAAGAAAAACCTTGCTGAAGATTCTGTTGAGACGCTTCAAATGATAATTGATAAGTGTGATGCCGGAGATATAAAAGTTACAAATAAAATTATTAAAGGAAAACCGGGATATGCTATCAGTAAATTTTCAAAAGATAAAAAAGCAGACTTACTGGTCATTAACTCTCCGGATACTCAATTAAATGTTTTTGATAGAATTTTTACGCATGATATAGAATTTGTTTTGGCGAATTTGCCTTCTAATGTATTAATAGTCCACTCTCGCGTATAGTTCATTATGATTAAACTAGCTCACAGCGAATTAATTGTTTTACTTTTATCAATCAGCACTATGCTGATCATTTCTCGCATTTTTGCCGAGTTGGGAAAGCGATGGAAGTTACCCGTTGTTATGGGAGAATTGATTGTTGGTATCATTTTGGGACCTACGATTTTGGGAATGCTTTATCCTGATTTTTTTGGCTATTTATTTCCAAAAACCGGAAATATTCCGATTGCCCTTGATGGTATTTTTAGTTTATCGGTTATCATGTTACTTTTTGTAGCAGGAATGGAAGTGCAATTGTCTCAAGTGTTAAAGCAAGGAAAGGTTGCCGTTTATACAAGTATGTTCAGCATGGTAATTCCTTTTTTTACTGGCTTTGCAGTTGCATGGTTCTTTCCGGAAATATTTTCTATTAGCAATGAGTCAGGACCAAAATTATTATTTGCTTTGTTTTTTGGTACCGCATTATCAATTTCTGCATTGCCTGTAATAGCTCGTATTTTGATGGATATGAACTTATTTAAAACCAATATCGGAATGGTCATTATTGCTTCTGCAATGTTTAATGATCTTATTGGTTGGCTTATTTTTTCATGGGTGTTGAGTATGACCAATCAGATACATTCAGATTCCTTAAGTATAGGATATACAATTTTCTATATTATCGGTTTTGGCCTATTTATGCTGACAATTGGTAAAAAAATAATTGACAAAACATTGCCTTGGATGCAAACAAAATTATCATGGCCTGGAGGTGTACTCTCTATTTCATTGGGAATTTGTTTATTATCGGCCGCATTCACCGAAGCGATAAATATTCATGCCATTCTTGGTGCCTTCATTGCAGGAATTGCATTTGGTGATAGTGTTCATCTTCGCGAGGAAGCGCGTGAGATCATTCATCAATTTGTGACGAACTTTTTTGCTCCATTATTTTTCGTTTCCATTGGTTTGAAAGTTAATTTCATTGAAAATTTTGATCCACTAATTGTTACAATTGTACTTGTTCTTGCTTTTGTTGGAAAAGTATTAGGCGCTACTATTGGTGCGCAAATTGGAGGAATGAGTAAAAATCACTCAATAGCTGTTGGATTTGGAATGAATGCCCGTGGTGCCATGGAAATTATTTTGGGGACTCTTGCATTAAATGCAGGTTTAATTACGAAACCAATATTTGTTGCTTTGGTAATTATGGCACTGCTAACAAGCATAACAAGTGGACCACTAATGAAAAAATTTATTGATTAGAAATGCTAGGATTAAAATTGCCAACTGACCCACGCTGGGTAAACATCGTAGAGTCTAACATTGACGATATTTTGACGGATCATGCTTGGTGTGAACAAAAAGCAGCAACAAATGCATTGTCATTGATCATTAATAATCCCAACTATCCGGAATTAATTTCTGCCCTTTTATTAATTGTTAAAGAAGAGGTAGAACATTTTGAGATGGTTCACAATTTAATTTTGTCTCGTGGGAAAATGCTGGGGCCTGAAAATAAAGACAATTATGTAAATGAACTTTATAAGTTCATGCTTAAAGGTGGAAGCAGGAAACAATCATTGGTTGATCGGTTGCTCTTTTCAGCGATGATAGAAGCAAGAAGTTGCGAACGTTTCAGGGTTCTTTCAGAAAATCTAAAAGATGCGAAACTTGCAAAGTTTTATTATGATCTGATGGTGAGTGAAGCGGGGCACTACACTACATTTTTAGGCTTTGCCCGTAAATATGCCGAAGGTATTGATGTGGACAAACGGTGGAAAGACTGGTTGGACTATGAAGCGTCGATTATTACTAATTATGGCAAGGATACTTCTGTACACGGATAGTCTTTATACTTTAATCTAATTGTGTATAAAGGAGTTTCACTGAATTCGTATAAAAAAATTAAAGCTTTCTTAAATACCTTTGGAAATATTAAGCACTTATCATTTTCGCTTTCCATTCTTCAGGAATCAAAATTGTTTGATTGGTTTTATAATTGAAACAAACAATAACTGCGAGTCCTTTTGCTACTTCAAATTCAACTCCGTTAACTTCTTTTACTATAGAACAGCTCATATCAAAACTCTTTGTTCCCATTTTTGAAACCCAAGTGTATACAAATACTTTATCATCCAATAAAATGGGTTGTTTGTATTCTACTTCAACTTTTGCAAGTATTATCCCTTCATTATCCCAATCGATTGTAATATTGTCAGAAGCAAATGCATAA
>JAPLDC010000174.1 GCA_026391935.1 Bacteroidota bacterium
TGGTGATCCGATCGTGTTATACGATAAAGCTGCCGACAGATGGTTCCTTTCTCAATTTGGTAGTTCGGGAAATAAAATATACATCGCAATTTCTACAACGAATGATCCTACAGGTTCATATTATACCTACACATTTACTTCTCCTGCATTTCCTGATTATTTGAAATTTTCTGTTTGGCAGGATGGATATTATATGACCTCCAATCAAGCGCAAAAAGTTTTTGTTTTTGAAAGAACCAAAATGTTGGCTGGAAATCCTGCATCACGTTCTGTTTACCAAACATTTTCACCTCCTAATGCAGGATACTTCTTCGTTCCATTGCCTGGTGATACTGGTGATGGTGCTATGGCTCCAGCTGGAACTCCTTGCCCGATTTTTTCTTACTCGGATAATGGTTGGGGTGGAACATATACAGATGCTGTAAATATTTATAAAGTTACAGTGAATTGGGTTCCTACAACCCCAACAGAGACTATAGCTTCAGCGGGAGTTGTACCTACTACAGCATTTGATGCATCATACGATCCTAGCTGGAACGATTGCTCTCAGCCTGGAACAACACAAAAATTAGATGGAATAGGGGGAACTTTAATGTTCAGAGCACAATGGAAATCCTGGACAGGATACAATACTGTTGTTTTGAATTGGGGTGTTAAGATCAGTGCTACTCAACGAAGTATCAAATGGTGTGAATTACGCCAGGATCAAGGTACAGGTGTTTGGTCAATGTACCAACAAGGTATTTATACTCCGGATGCAGCAACCAGATGGATGGGAAGTATTGCTATGGATAATAATGGTTCGATTGCATTATGTTATGTAAAGTCTGATGCATCGTCTATATATCCTGGATTATACTATACAGGTAGAAGAACTTGCGATCCTCTTGGCACACTTCCTGTTACAGAAGCTGTTGCTAAATTAGGTACAGGTTCTCAAACAGGAATCAATCGCGATGGAGATTATGCTCAAACATGGCTTGATCCTGATGGCGTTACTTTTTGGCATACAGGTTTGTATATGGGGGGAGCCACTGGCTCCAGTGCCGCAAGAACTCAAATTTATTCTTTTCAGATTGCACCTTGTGTTGCTGTAGCTCCTGTTGCGAATTTCTCCGCAACTCCAACAACCATCTGTGCCGGGTCATCTGTAACTTTCACAGATCTTAGTGTTAATACTCCAACTTCATGGGCATGGACATTTACTGGCGGAACCCCTAGTTCTTCTACAGTTCAAAATCCTGTGGTAGTTTATAATACTCCAGGAACCTATAATGTTACTTTAGTTTCTACCAATGCATCAGGAAGTAGTGCTCCTGTAACTATGACTAGTTATATAACTGTCAACGCAATTCCTGCTGCTCCTGTTGCAACTAACACAGGGCCTTTTTGCGCAGGTTCTACAATCAATTTATTTGCTTCAACAGTGGCCGGAGCGACTTATGCCTGGACAGGTCCAAGTACTTTTACTTCCGCAATTCAGAATGCAACACGCCCAAGTGCAACAGCTGCGATGGCTGGGACATATAGTGTTACTGCTACTGTAGCAGGTTGTACGAGTTTAGTCGGAACAACAACAGTTGTCATTAACTCGCTACCGGTGATCACCGCGGAAGCTAATTTAACATATTGTCCTGGCGCTTCAGTTCCATCGAACTCCTTTGTAAGTACTCCTGTTGGAGCAACGTATACATGGACAAACTCTAATACTGCAATAGGATTGGTTGCAAGTGGAACAGGAAGTCTTCCTGTATTTACTGCTACAAATACAACCTCAAGTGCAATAACAGCTACAATTATTGTTACACCTACTTTGTCAGGATGTGTTGGAGCAACAAGCTCGTTTACAATAACGGTAAATCTTAGTCCTGTAGTAACAGCTGAAACAAACGTTTCTGTTTGTGCCGGAGCTACAGTTCCTGCAAATACATTTGTAAGTACTCCTGTTGGAGCAACGTATACATGGACAAATTCAAATACTGCAATTGGTTTAGCAGCAAGTGGTTCAACAAGCACTCCTTCATTCACAGCAACAAATGCAAGTGCTAGTCCTATTTCTGGAACAATAACAATAACGCCAACTTTAGGCGGTTGTGCAGGAACTACTTCAACGTATACAATAACAGTAAATCCAATTCCTGCAACTCCGGTTGCAACCAATACCGGACCATTTTGTCCTGGAACAACGATTAATTTATTGTCTTCTACAATTGCAGGAGCCGCTTATTCCTGGACAGGACCAAGCACTTTTACTTCTGCAATTCAAAATGCAACACGCCCAAGCGCAACAGCTGCGATGGCTGGAACATATAGTGTTACTGCCACTGTTGCCGGTTGTACCAGTTTAGTTGGAACAACAACAGTTGTTGTTAGTACTGTTCCTGTAGTTACTGCTGAAACCAACATTTCAGCTTGTAACGGAGCACCTATTCCTGCAAATACATTCGCAAGTACCCCTGCAGGTGCTACCTATACATGGACAAATTCAACTCCATCGATAGGCCTTGCTGCCAGCGGAACAACAAGTCTTCCTACTTTCACTGCTACAAATAGTACAGCGAGTCCTGTGGTAGCAACAATTACTGTTACACCTACATTAGCAGGTTGTGCTGGAACACCGATTACATTTACAATCACCGTAAATCCTACACCGGTTGCAACATTTACCTCCTCTGCGAATCAGTGTTTAACAGCTAATTCATTCGGATTCACAAATACTGGTTCTAGCGGTGTCGGATTCACTTATTCTTGGACTTTTGCTGGTGGAGCACCAACATCTTCCACTACAAATAGTCCTACAGGAGTGACATTTTCGGCTGCAGGAACACATAACATTATTCATACAATAACATCAACAGCAGGTTGTATCGGAAGCACTTCAGTTTTAGTTACTGTATTCCCAAGCCCTACAGCTTTAGCTGTTACAACGGCTGCTTCTTCATGTTCTACACCAACAGGAACAATTACTATAGGTGTAGTTACAGGTGGAACAGC
>JAPLDC010000411.1 GCA_026391935.1 Bacteroidota bacterium
TTCTAAATTTTAATAATGAAATTCTCATAAAAAGACTTCAGCTATTTATTCACTACATATATAGTGATGAAAAATTTTCTTTGCAATTTGGAAAGTACAGAAATCTTTTAATAGCTCACACCTATACATATATTGCACTGCACATTTCATTAACAGGCAAGAACAAGCAAATTTCTATTCGTTATGTATTAAAAGCAATTGGTAAAAGTTATTCGGTTATATTTTCAAAAAGATTTTATGCAATTATACTAAAACTGGTTACGAAATTTTGACAACATGTGTGGAATAACAGGATTTTACTCACCTAAAAAAGTTTTTTCAGAAACGGAATTGCATGCTATGACGGATGCTATAATGCATCGCGGTCCTGATGCTTCTGGATATTATACTGATGAAACAATTGGACTTGGACACAGAAGACTAAGTATTATTGATCTTTCAGCAAACGCAAATCAGCCAATGCATTCTGATAATAACCGTTATGTAATAGCGTATAATGGAGAGGTATATAATTTCCGAGAGATTGCTGCGGAATTAAAACAAAAACATCAAGTAAATTTTAAAACATCATCGGATACAGAAGTCATTTTAGAAGCCTATTCAAAATACGGAACTGAATTTGTACTAAAATTAAATGGCATGTTTGCTATTGCAATTTATGATAAAGAAAAAAAAGAATTATTTGTTAGTCGGGACAGAATAGGAATTAAGCCTTTTTATTATTTTTGGGATGGAGAAAATTTCGCATTTGCTTCAGAACTAAAAGCACTCACGAAACTTTCATATATTCCTCTTGAGATTAATCACAATGGCGTTTATCAATTTTTACATTTAGGATTCATACCTGCACCTCAATCAATCTACAAATCAATAAAAAAATTAGAATCAGGAACATGGTTGAAGATATCAAAAAACAATTTTGAATCACATATTTATTGGTCAATAAATCAACAAGTAAACGAAAAGGTGATATCAAATGAAAAAGAAGCCCTCGTAAAACTGAGCGACTTATTAATGAGTTCCGTTCAATATCAAATAAAAAGTGATGTTCCTTTTGGTGTATTCTTAAGTGGAGGAATTGATTCAAGCCTGGTAACAGCAAATGCTGTAAATTTATCTGGTGTAAAAGTAAATACCTTTTCTATTGGCTTCGAAGAAAATAGATTTAATGAATCTGTATATGCGAAAGCCATCGCAAATTATTTAGGTACGAATCATCATGAATTTATTGTTTCCTATAAGGATGCTATTGATCTAATTGACACAATTTTTGATGTTTACAGTGAGCCTTTTGCTGACTCTTCCTCTATCCCCACAATGCTAGTTTCCAAACTGGCAAAAAAACACGTCACTGTAACTCTTTCAGGAGAAGGTGGTGATGAATTATTTATGGGCTATGGCTCTTATCAATGGGCTCGAAGATTAAATAAACCATTAATAAAAACTTTCCGAAAACCTATTGAATCAATTCTTTCAAGATCAAATTCTCGTTTCCAAAGGCATGCCAGTTATTTCGGATATCCAAATGAAAATTTAAAATATAGCCACACGCTTTCACAAGAATTATATTATTTTTCTTTGGACGAATTAAATAATTTATTGTCAGAAAATTTTAAAAAATATCCTGGGTCAAGAAATATCGAATTACTAAATAATTTTGGTGTTGAGATCGATCATTTGGGAAGAAATTTGACATCAATGGAAAAGCAAGCTATTTTTGATCTTCATTTTTATTTACAAGGGGATCTCCTTACAAAAGTTGATAGAGCGAGCATGAATTACTCTTTAGAAACTAGAGTGCCGTTTCTGGATCATAGAATTATAGAATTCGCTTTAAATCTTTCTCCGGATTTTAAATATAAGAATGGAACAACCAAATATCTTTTGAAAGAAATTTTATATCAATATGTTCCAAAGAAATTTTTCGACCGCCCAAAACAAGGTTTCGCTATTCCAATGGAAAAATGGCTAAAAAATGAACTGCAATTTTTAATTGATGATTTCCTCTCGGAAAAAGTGATAAAAAAATATAATTATGTGGAATACAATTATGTAAAACAATTAAAAGAAGATTTTTTAAAAAACGATAAAGGTTATCTATATAATCGTTTGTGGTTATTAATTGTATTACATAAATGGCTAGTTAAAAACGTAGCTTAACATTTGCTTTCTTTTCGTATAAATATTTCAATACAAACAAACTAGAAACAAAAAAAGGAATACAGGGAATTTTAAGCCTTACTAATGAACCAAAATTTGATGTTGCAATTCCGACAGAAAAAGCAAAAAACAAAGCGAAAAGAATAGAAAATAATAACAATGGATTATCCCCGATTAAACTAAAGAATCCAAAAAACTTTAGTTGAATTAACAAAAAAAATGTTAATAAAAGAATATAGGTATTTTCCAAGGCAGAAATAAACATTACAGGATTTTTTGCGTCCCACAAAAAAGGTCGAAATAAAGTAGCCGTAATAGCGAGATGTGCTTTACTCATAATCCCAGTAAAACTAGCATCAACATCTCCAATATTAAAACTATTACCACCATAATAATCTTGCTTTTGATCCTGATTAGACTCCACTGCTTTGTCCAAAACTTTATCTAATGAATAAACGCCCAAAACATCTCTCATTTCAGAAAGTACAAAAAAACC
>JAPLDC010000112.1 GCA_026391935.1 Bacteroidota bacterium
ACGGATTTTCTACAGTTACTTGAATTGTATATATGTCTGTGCACCCATTTGAATTTGTAACAGTCAATGTTACATCATAAACACCCGGATCCTGAAAAGTATTTGAAGGAGAAATAGCATTACTCGTATTACCATCTCCAAAAGACCAAGAAAAAATAATTGCACTTGCTGAGCTGGCATTTGTAAAATCAACTGTAAGAGGGGCACTTCCCGAAATTGTATTGCCTGTAAATAAAGCATTCACGCTATCTGTTATTACAGTAACTGAAGTTGTATCTGCTCCGCAACTATTACTTGCCACAACAAAATATGACCCTGAACTTATTACATTGATAGAATTGCCTGTAGATCCTGTCGACCACAAATAGGATGTGGCTCCTGATGCATTCAATGTTAAACTATCTCCTAAACATATTGTTGTAGAGCCACTAGGTGAGATAATAACTGTTGGCGGACTTATAGTTGTCACCAGTATTGTTGCTGTATCTGTTCCGCAACTATTTGATGCAGAAAGTGTATATGTACCTGCAGCACTGACAGAAATAGATCCGGTTGTAGCACCTGATGGGTACCATATATAACTCGTTCCTCCGGAACCATTTAATAGTAAGGAACTACCAACACAAATAGTTGTACTTCCACCAGCAGTTATTGTTGGAAAAGGTGGAGAACTATTATTTATTGTAATTGAACTATTCACACTTCCACAGGAATTGCTTGCCGTTACGGAATAAGTACCTCCTGTTGTAACCGTTATAGAGTCACTAGTTGAGCCTGTCGACCACAAATAACTTCCCACTCCTGTTGCCCATAACGTAAGTGTGCTTCCCACACATAAATTTGTTGTTCCACTATTATTTATTAAAACAGAAGGTAATGGTGTGACTGAAACTAATTGAGTTGCAAACATGGATCCACAACTATTTGTTACTGTGACAGTAAACGTTCCGGATGAAGACACAGAAATAGAAGCTGTTGCAGCACCTGTATTCCATAAATAAGTTGCACCACCATTAGCAGTAAGCGTTACACTGCTTCCTGAACAAATAGTTGTACTACCACTAGCTGTTATTGTTGGCAATGGCGGAGAGGTAACTGTAAGTATTAACGAACTAAAAACAGTATCATGACAAGGTGTTATTGCACCAAATAAAATTGAATAGGTCCCTGCAACTGAAGGAGTATATGCAGTTATTAAAGAAGTAGGAGTTGAAAAAGTTCCACTTCCGGCACTTTGCCAGATTACGCCGATGTAATTCCCTGTTGCTATTCCTGTCAAATTTACCGGAGCGCCAACACAAGCAGATGTGCTGGATCCTGCATCCGATGTAATAGGAACAAATGGTGCATTACATCCATTATTTAAATATGTTTGAACGCCTGACCAGGAAAAATCAACACGGTCACCATTGCCTCCGCTAATATTGGTTAATAAAGAAACATCATAAGTAGCCGTGTCGGTGCAACCAGTAGCTGTATTTACCAAAATCAAAGAACGTGTACTTGACACGGCTGTCCAATTTTTAAAATGACCTGTTGTTACTGAATAATTAGCGTTGTGATAAACAACATACAACGTATCTGTTAAAGAAGAAAATGAGTTATCAATTGTACTTGGATTAGTGCTTGCAATCATTAAAACATTTGCCCCTTTAGGAATGATTCCTCCTGGAGGTTCTATCAAATGTCCGCAACTTGCAACAACAGTAGCTTGTAAAGCAGCCGTTGCTGCTGCCGTTGTAGCATTTTGGATTAACCCTAACCAAGGAATAGTTGTAGTTGGCCATGCATTAATTACATAAGGACCCGTTGCTGCCTGACCATAAATACCGATATTGCTAATATTAATCGAAGAAGGCCCGACTCTAAACCTAACCATTTCATTGTTTGGTTCTAGAGAAGTTGCATTACATGCATCTACAAGTATACTTTCAATTTCAAAACATTTTGCCGGTGTTTGCGCACGTGCAGACAAAAACATGGATGCAATTCCAACGATTGAAAAGAATAGTTTTGTGCTAAATATTTTACTTTTTTTCATTTTAATTTGTTTTAGAAATACACAACATGTGTATTGGTGTTCAAAAACTAAAATGATGAAGCGGTTTTGGAGTATCAGCCAGAAGCGGATTCTTGTAGGGTAATCACTTTATCAAAAACTCTGTAATGGAATTTTCGATACAAAAATACACTTCTTACATTATGAAGTATTAAATTTCAGTTTAAACTTATGTGAATTTTTTTATGGGTTTGTTAACAAAAATCAATGAAATGATGGAAGCCAATTTACTTCCTCCCGATTCATTAAACATCTTATCAAACTAAGTAACAATTTTGGTCTAACGGGTTTCACAATAAAATGCTCTTTCGTTGATGTTTTTAAATAATCTTCCAATTCGATTAAACTAAGAATAGTCACATCTTTCAACCGATCAATTTTTATTTGTTGAGTGAACCGATAAAAATCGGATTCAGAATCAATCGTATTTACAACAATTAAGTTTGGAATCGTAGTTTCTGCAATAATAACTGCGTCTTTTAAATTACAGCACCTGTATATTTCAAAACCATTTTCAATCAAATTTTCCTCAATAAATTCTAGCTCTTTAGCATCATCAAATACCAACAATACGCTTTTCATGTTATTCATTTTCGGGAATTTTATTTTAACAAAAATACCCTTCAAATGAAAAAACAACATTACTCCA
>JAPLDC010000328.1 GCA_026391935.1 Bacteroidota bacterium
AACGTTATCAAATTAAGCTTTCCGAAACGAGTGTCATGCCTTCCCACACCCTTCGATAAACTCAGGATGACCTCCGCGCAGTATATGCAGAGTAAAGTCGAAGTAGTCGAAATGAAAAGCTAAACAAGCGAATGAAAATAATCTTAATTTTCTCAAATGCTTTGATAAATATGATTTCTGTGCTTCTGTCGAAATGACAAACTAAAGATGTTAAGGAAATTAATTACTCGCCTTTAACACCATTTTTTTCAAGGCTTCGATCCATTTTGGAGAATCATTTAAACTTTCCACAAGAGTTATTTTTTCGCCACCATGTTCCTTGAAAATCTCATTGTATTCTGTTCCAATTTCATAAAGCGTTTCTAAACAGTCGGCAACAAAAGCAGGAGAAAAAACCAATATTTTCTTTTTGCCTTCTTTTGCTTTTTCTCTGATCACCTTATCGCTGTATGGCTTTATCCACTTATCATCCAACCGGGACTGAAAAGTAGTTTCATATTTTCCTTCAGGAATATTTAAGCCTTTTACCAGTTGGCGCGTTGTTTCAAAACAATTTGCACGATAACAATATTGATTTTTTTCTGTAATAGAATTACAACACGTTCCAAAGTTGCAAGAATTTGCTCCGTAATGTGCAGCACCTTTCGTAATATGCCTTTCGGGCAATCCGTGGTAGCTAAAGATCACATAGTCATAATCATTGATCGTATATTTTTTTGCAACATCCACACAAGCAACAATAAAATCGGGATTGTCATAAAATTTTGATATCACTTCTATTGAAGGAGTCACTTCCCATTTTTGCATTAAGCGAATTGCCTCTGCTACAGATGAACCTGTGCTGGATGATGCATATTGCGGATACAAAGGAATCATAATAATTTTGTCTACGTGCGCTTCACGCAACTTATTTAAAGCCACTTCGAGACTAGGATTTTTATAACGCATCCCTAACTCAACAACAAAATTTTCGCCTAGTTCTTTTTGAAGCAAGACTTTCATTTTATTGCTATTCGTTAACAATGGCGAGCCTTCTTTTGTCCAGATATGCTGATACAATTTCGCTGACTTGGATGAACGAAAGGGAACAATGATACCATTCACCAAAATAAAACGACCGACAGGATTAATATCAATTACCCGAGGGTCGTTCAAAAATTGTGTTAAATATTTTCTAACATCCGAAGTCTGAGGGCTATCGGGCGTTCCAAGATTAATTAAAAGTACACCTGTTTTCATTTGTATAATATTTATATATATATGTGTGTGTTGTCAGTCTGAGCTAGTCGAAGACTGTGCGTTGGATTTTGATTTTGACTTTTCTATTCCATCCTTTTATTTTTTTTTCAAAAGCTATAGCTGAAGTTGAATTGTTAAACATCTCATAAAAATCAATTTTTAATGGTCTTTTCGTAAAAGTATAACAATTTCTGTTTAACCCTATTTCATGTTGCAGAAATCTTTTTTTCAGATCGTTCGTAACACCGATATAGTATGATTTATCTGAACACTCCAATATATAAACGTACATTATTTTCATAAGCCAAGCCCCCGCACACTCTTCGACAAGCTCAGAGTGACAGCGCGCATCCAAAATTAATATTCATTTTTTTCTAAACCTAAATTTACTATGTGACTCAGTGGAAAAAAATCGAAATCAAAAATTAGGTCTTCTTGACAATTCGGAATCGGATCAACCATGAATAAATGATCAATACCAATGCTATATACATTGCTATTCGTCCAATATAATCACCAAAACGTGTATAAAAAGTAAGCTCGCTTTTTAATTCGATATTACCAGCAATAACAGCAGGTACCCAATAATCAGTGGCTTGCAAAATTTCTCCAGAAGGATTTATAAAACAAGAGATGCCCGTATTTCCAGAACGCGCGATCCATCTACGATTTTCTATTGCTCGCAATCTACCTAATTTTAAATGTTGAATATGCCCAGGAGTATTCCCCCACCAGCCATCGTTAGTTATGATGGTAATAAAATTTGCTCCGTTATTAATATAATTCGCAATAAACTCGCCGTAAACACTTTCATAACAAATCACAGGAGCAACCTTTGTCGGATTATTAGTTGAATTAAAAACCGTTCTTTCTGCTTGTGGACCTAAGCTACCAGTTGTCCCTCCCATTTCAAGAGCAAATTTATCCAGGTATTTCAAAACAAATTGGAAAGGCATTTGTTCAACTCCCGGTACCAATTTTGATTTATGATATTTCTGAATTTGTTTTCCATCATCAATTTGAAGTGCGGTATTATAGGCATCATAATAGCCCTCATCACCTGTATATTTGCGTGCAGTGGGAGATAATTTTTCTCCTGGCTTGAATGATTTATAAGTAGATGCGCCTACGACCATTTTTAATTTCGGAAACTTAGCAAGAAACTTTCTGATAGTAATTATGGAACTTGTTTGTTCCATATCCTCTTCCCAGATATCTTCAATCAAAGCCGTTTCGGGCATTACAATATAATTGGTTGTTGAATCTGTTTTTTGAGCAGCAAGTTTCAGCATTTTATCTAATTGCTCAGCATATGTTCCTGTAAACTTTTCGTTGTAAGGATCGATATTCGGTTGAACAATCACGACCTTTTGTTCCTTAGCCGGATCGACAGACAAAGATTTTGTATAATAGAGAAGGGAAACAGAAACAATGATTGGTAAAATAATTACTGCAACTAATGCAATAATTTTCTTTTTATTAACGGAATAAATCAGACAGGAAAACAGCAGACAATTAATAACAAGTACCCACAAGCTTCCACCAAAAACCCCTGTGTATTCATACCATTGTATCAAACTAACATTATCAGCAAAGCCATTCCCTATAGTAAGCCAGGGCCATGTTATCTGGTCTCCATGATACAAAAATTCGAAGGTTATCCATAATGAAATAAATGTCAGATATCCCCATTTTTCACCAATTCTCTTTTTTACTTTATGAAAAAATAAAAAAACAACAGCCATAAAGAGTGCATTAAAAATAATAGCCATCATAGCCCCACCCATAGAAGCATTTTTTATCCACCAGGTGGTAATAATGTTCCATGTAATAAAAGCAAGGTATGCGGTAAAAAAAAGTGTCCTTGCTTTGTATTTATCCGGATTCAGAAAAACCGTGTGCTCAACAACTAACAAAGGAATAAATGCAACAAAGAGCAATGGGATCCAGCCATGAGGAAACCATGCGAATGCTAACAACAAACCTGTCAGGATTGATAAGAGATATAATTGGTATTTTTTCACTTAAATTTTGGTGACAAAGATAACAAAATCAATGTGAGAATGAAGCTCTTGTACATTTTGGAATATTCCATTTTCCTTTCCATTCATTTATTGAAATAACAGCTCCGTTACAAGTCAAGAAATTCCCTTTTTCATCCTTTTTGATAATTGTGAGTTTCCCATCAGCCAAGGCATCCAAAACCTTCTTCTGAACATCGGCTTTCGAAATAATCTCATTTTTATTCACCAATGAAACACCAAATGCATTATTACGGAGATCCATTACAGAACTTATTGAATCAGGCAAAATTGCATCTTCCAAAGCGTGTTTCTTGTATTGAAGATAATTGCCTTTTTCATGAGCTTTACCAAGTCTTAATGTCTGGGTACTTCCAATTTTCAAAGCAATTGAAGCCATCCAATAGGTGTGTTTGAATGCATCCAGATTGCCTCCGTTATTATCGACACCTATCACCCCATTTTGTTTTATGGAATCAACAACTAACAACACTTCTTTTGTAATTTTTGATGCTTTTTTGGCTTTAACAGGATGAAATATCACCCAGCATTTTTCGGGACGAGAAAGTTTTTTAAAGGATGACTGTGCCATCAGCATCGAATATGAAAAGAGAAGAATCAAGAAGAAAAATTGTTTGAACATATTTACTGTCAATTCATATAAATAGTACCAAAATTAATATTAATTACATTTGTATGGCTGAAATAAAAACATGAGCAAAAAATTATTTTTTCTACTACTTCTAGTACATATAATTGCCTGGCTTGCCTTAAAACCTGTTTGGCCTTTCAGCGATGATTATTGGTATGCCTTTCAGGCGCATAATTTTTCGGAAGGATCTGTTAATTTAACATACAACCAGTTTCAAAATAGGGTTGGCGTATATTTTCCGACAAGCTTACTTTATTACTTCTTTAAAACAAATCCATATACAATAGCTTTGTGGCCGCTTATAGCCAGTTGCCTGACAATTTCGGTTGTCTTCCTGTTTCTTGAAAGGACAACCAATAGTACTATTGCATTAATCAGCGCCTTTTTAATTGCGGTCAATACAACACAGATCACCTATTCTATCGCGCTATTCCCTGATCTGATCGTCGCCCTATTTTGCATTACAACTATATTGCTACTTAATTACGGAAGGCAAAATCAAAAGATAATTTATCCTGTTCTATTGAATATATCTTTTTTGGTAGGATTTTTCACCAAGGAAACCATCGTTTTGATAGTACCCTTTATTCTTCTTGTTTTATTTTATGATCTGAGTAAAAAGCAAAATAGTTTATTTTGGAAAAGAACTATTTCACTAGGACTTTGCTCAGCACTCCTACACTTTCTGATATACTTCAGTTTAACCGGAGATGCTTTTTTCAGGTTCAGATCTTTACTGGATTTCAATAATAAATTTATGAGTGCCGAAGTAAGTTCATATATTGAATCGTCTTACAGTTCAAATATTTTTACTTGGCTCAATGGAGAATTTGGATATTTATTTATTTTAATATTTGCCTTATTCGCATTTTTAAAAGCAAAAGAAAGACCCAAAAATGATCTTTATTTTTTTGTTACCATTTACACATTTGTCTTATTAACTGAATTCATTATTTTGTTCCATACCGAAAAATACGGTATGCTTTTTAGAGTAGACAGACTATGGATAATGACAATTGCTCCCCTATCAGTATTGTCGGCATTTCACATTTCGAAAGGCAAGAATGAATTTTATTTTTATTTAATGCTTGTATTTTTTATACTTTGTTTGTATAATTTTTATGCGATCTCTTTTAACAGGTCAGTACTATTCGGGGCATTCTTTTTGGCATCAGTATTTTCTTTTTATTTAAAACGAAAAAATAAAAATTGGCAATTTCTGCTGTTAGTTCCATTTTTGATCTTGGCGACCCACTTCATTTATAATAATACGAATTATCGTTTTGCTTCCTTGAGTTCAGGAAATATAATTAAAGAGCAATTGGATGCTTTAAATATGTCCGATAATTCAGAAAAAAAAATAATTTATACGGATAAAGCTCTCGCTGAAAACCATATTGTTTACAATAACTTTAAAGAATATCCGAATTTATTATTCCATCCATTTGATAAATATGATTCCTTGGAACAGCCAACGGACCTTTATGTAATTGTGAATTCTGAGGAAGTTAAAATTCCTGATTTTATTTTGAACTCTTCGAAAAAATGGGAGAAGAAATATGATGCAGGAAAGTTGTTGATTTATAAGAAAAGTGAATGAACATTCTTCTTCTTTCTGTTTTACATTAACATTTTTCTTTCTTTTGCTTCTCCAAAAGAAAGAAACAAAGAAAAAGAGACCACGAAAACCAACTACATTTTTTTCTTTCACACAATCCTCTCGCATTTGCAGCCTGAAAAAATTGCAGTTCGCACTTTTCGTGGACGTCAGCCGCACCGGAGCAAATTAGCCTTTTTACAAGAACGAATTTGTAAAATTGGCAGCTAGTATTGATCGCATTCTGTTTCTATTTAATAAAAAGAAAAGTAATTAACGCATAAGAAACATTTTACCAAATCCTTTTTTGAAATATTGATCCGCACCACTGTTGCGATGCTCGATATCTTCACCATGCAACGTTGTAACCACTCTATACAGATAAACACCATTCGCTAACTGGTCACCAAATTCATCTTTCCCATCCCAAGCATAATCGGTAATATTCCTGCCAATATGTATCAGGCCTAATTCATCATTGGTAATTTCACGGACAACTTTTCCTGTGATGGTTAAAATTTGAATTTTAAAATACGTTGGCACCTCTGATCCGGTAAGAGTAAATACAAAATGAGTAGCCGTAGAAAAAGGATTCGGGTAATTCATTATTTCAGTGATGGTCGCCTTATTCACCACCTCAAAACTAATTTTATAATCAATGGATCCTGATTGATTATCAGATTTATCTTTTGCCTGCACGATCATTTGATATTTACCATCTTCAAACAATATAGGTGTATAATTAAGTTTACAACTGTTATTCGGCAATACAGCGGGAATGAAAGACAAAGTAGAACCGAAATAAATTCGTTGTGCTGTAGATGAAGATGGAGACTGAATAAATAATTTAAAATCATTGGTGTCATTCAAGGCCAAAAATTGATTTTCATCTTTGAGTTGTATAAGGATATTTGGTTTCGCGGAAACAACATCACTATTTAAAATATGAATACCATCAAATGTGACATCTAAAAGAGGATTTATTTTGTCGACAGAAACATAAAATGGAATTCGGATGATATTATTAAAATGATATTGTTCCAATTGAGATCGTGTTTGATTAATCGGGTTCACTTCCACCCACAAAGCATTATTTCCTTTATAGGTCGCAGTATTCACATCAATAGAATCGATGATCACTTCGGCAGGAGAAAATGGTTTTTTCTTAAGTTTTGATGGAAGCGCATGGTTTACCCTGTTCGCATCTTCGATCCAATAGGTTACCAACAGACTATCCGTAAATGAATACTCACTTATATTTTGAATCGGCAAACGGATCTTTAAATTATCTCCTTCCTGAAGAATAGAGTCGTTCATTGCATAACCCATTGGTGGATTAATTGCTGCTTCAGGGACGGGAGTATAGATCACTTGCCAACGTTCCAGTTGCGGAGGCGTGTTTAGTGAATCATCTTTCATAAATGCCACCAACCGAATCTTAGGATATATCGCAGCATTTGCATACGTACTTAAATTTCCAATATTTAAATTCGCAGTTGTAAAATCAGCAAGCGTTGTTTCACCAAGTGCATTTATTCCTATCAGTCTTACAACAATGCTATCATCCGTTGAAGCGCCATCAATCGTATGTTGCTTCCAGGATAAAGAATCCCAACTAAGAGCAGGCCCAATAACCGGTGATGAAACAAATCCTTCCGTCCAGTTTGATTTTACAATAGTATCTAACTGAATAATTGAGTTTACAGAATCACCAACAATTTCTCGTGCTGAACCAATTGCAGAACCTTTTTTTCCGAAAAATATAAACGGTCGATTATCAACTATTGTCCGTATTCCCCCACTACCGAATGATTCGAATGATTGAAACAAAGTAGTATCCATATGAATATTCGCGTTACCCTGACTATATGCCATAACAAATGTGCCATTGGGAATACCACTGACAAAGTTCTTAATAGTAGGCCGCCAATAACTTGTTTCATTTGAATAAAAATCAAATGCAAATAAATTCCTGGGGACACAATGTCTATTTCCATATTGTCCATAAAACAAATCCGGAATTGTTGCACCAACAGGAGTTGTAGCGGGGGGAAGAAGCATCACACTTTGTTCCGGATCACCGCTATATTGATTAAAGATAACAAAGGTTATTCCTGCAAAAGGAGTACAACTCCAATAATGCATCAGTCCACCACCTAAATGATAACAAATATCTAAAGGATAAATATATGGATAGATCCCATTTTTACAGATCAAGGTTTTTATATCATCAACAAAATCAAATTTA
>JAPLDC010000464.1 GCA_026391935.1 Bacteroidota bacterium
TTTGTACGATTCTTTTCCAATATCTACAATGCATTCCATGCAATCACAAGAAGCTCTCCTTACTGATTGAATAGTAAATATTTCACCCTTTTTGAATTGTCCACCCGGATGTTTTCGTATGGCAACAATCAATTGTCCTGCTTTAAACATAATTATCTATTTAAAACCATATTCTGTTTATTTTGAAATCATTTTCCTTTTTCTCTCTTTCAATCTGCTCAGCTGTTTTCGGACGCCAATGCATTTGAGGGATTTCTGATTCATCATCATCGTCATTATGATGGGCGAGGATGTTAATTTCAATTTTCTTCGGACTTCCTCCTGGCACTGGCTGTGCTTGATATTTCGGTCTCATATTTAGATGTCTTTTTTACCTGTTATTACTTCTGTTGCAATAAAATTCCATATTTCATCTTTAAACACTAGTTGAAACGAATATATTTTTTCACCAGTATCTTCAAAACTATTTGGAATATAATTTTTTGTTACAGTTGCAATCTGCAAGCTGTCACCATGCCTTGCCATTCCATCTGTGGTATATTCCATGGAGTCTTTTTCTACTAGATTGTTTTCAGTTTTTACTACACCGATAAACATTAAGTGTTCCGAATCTCCTTTATCTACTGAAAAAATATCTTCATTGTTATCATAATGCATTAGAATGATGAATCCATTTTCTTTAATAAAATCATCTGTATAATCAACTGTGTCGTTAGTTACATTTTCAATATTTATGACATTCTGAAGTCTGTAGGCTTTTGAAGAGATAAAACCATCGGAACTTTGTCCTAACATTGCTATTGTAATCAAGAGCAATGTTATTGTGATTGCTGTTTTCATAAGAGAGCGATTTAGTATTAGTTTGTATTTTTAGTAATTACCTACTATATCATTTCTGCGCTTGGTTCGTTTTTCGTTTACTACATGGTCTGGATACAATTTACTTTCCCTTACCAAGTAATAATATGGAGTATAGGTTGTGGGTTCAGTTCTTTTTCTATTCTCATCGTATATTCCAGAACTAGCCCAGGTAACGTCTATGTATAGCCACTCTCCATTTAAAAGAACCTTGTTCCATGCATGGTTGGTTGGTACGTATTTTTGCTTTCTGTATTTTGCGATCTTTTTTTCATCCTCATCTGCAAAACCATGTACTATTTCAGAATTAACATTTGTATATCTGCATAATTCATAGAATAGAGTTGCATAGCCTTCACAAATGCCTCTTCTATTACGTAGTACTTTAGTAGCATACCTGAAATAGATTTTCTCCCATTTGTCTGCTATAATCACCTTGGGTGTGCCTTTTTTGTAAGACACGCTACCACCAATATTTCTGTTCTTGTTGGCTAACTCTACATAGTCATAAGCTATATGTCCAGCCATCCAAATGAAGATTGCACGAATTTTATCTTCATCATTATCAAATGCTAGATTAATATCCTTCGCTAGATCTGGAATGTTCTTGTATTTCTTGGTCATTCCCGCTACATAGCTGTCTATATAACCGTAGTTGCCTTCTCTAAGTGTATCT
>JAPLDC010000499.1 GCA_026391935.1 Bacteroidota bacterium
TTAGCACCTTTTCGCAATTCTGTTATTGCGGCCTTCAGATCTTTTTCATTTACGCCATTATCTTTTAATAATTGCGATATGGTATCTTTTGTTGAAAGAATGGCGAGTAGTAAATGTTCTATTGAAACATATTCATCGCCAAATTCTTTTAAATATGTTGAAGCTTTTATAATTACCTGATTCGCATGGTTTGATAAAACGGGCTGCCCACCTGAAACTTTCGGGTAACTCTCGATTATTTTATCAAGTGTTTTTGTGAATAAAGGAATATTTACATTCAGTTTTTTCAGGATAAAGGGTGTAACATTTTCATCTACTTCCAAAATTCCCTTTAATATATGCCCATTCTCAATGGTTTGTTGTCCATTGATGGTAACGAGCTGAACAGCTTTCTGAACAGCTTCTTGAGATTTGATTGTGAAATTATTGAGGTTCATTTTGTTTGTTTTATATGCAGTGAATGTCAAAGAATATTCCAATTTATTATATGACCAAGATCAAGACGAATTGGCTGATTGGTCATTTGTTTAATGACGTATTGGCTTATTTAAAGAATCTTTTAGGACTGAAAGTGGAAAATTAAATACGAGCGACTAAAAATATATTTTTTGTTGATAAAAAATTGACGATGGGCAAAAATCTATTCTCGTATGTTTTGTGGCTTAAGCGCAGGGTAATCTGGAGTATATCGGTAATGTCTTAATAATGGGTGTCTTAATTTAAATAATCGTATTAATTTAGCTATCGATTTTTCCAGATTGTTTTTACAAATAATAATATATATATATATTATTATTATCTCAAGCAACAAATAGTTAAGGATAATAGGATAGAGAATATTTTTTTTTGAAAAGTATAAAGATCTCCTACCGACTTTCATCAATAGGAGATCTTAATTTTAGTTCATCGGAACTTCGATGATCAATATTTCAGCGTTAGCAGTAACGTTTATGGAAAACTTTTCAGTTTCCCAAATTCCGATAGCATCCCGTTTCCCTGTCTTATTGCCTTCAATGACTGTTTCTCCCTCAATGATAAATACATAAGCGCCATTGCCATTGTGTTTTATCGTGTAATCAACATTGCTTCCGGTTTTAAATTTCCCTAAAGAAAAATAGGCATCCTGATTGATCCACATTACATCTTCCGATTTTATGGGAGCAACAATGGTTTTAAATTTATCCTTTTTGTCCTCTTCTGAAAATATACGTTGATCGTAGCGGGGAGTAACGTTGCGTTCTTTCGGGAAAACCCAGATCTGAAGAAGATTGATCCCTTCCGATTTTGAATGGTTGTATTCACTGTGCATCAATCCCGAACCGGCGCTCATTGCCTGGATCTCATTCGGGCGGATCACTCCAATGTTGCCCATGCTGTCTTTATGTTCCAACGTTCCGCTTAGTGGAATGGTAACGATTTCCATATTGTCGTGAGGATGAGAACCAAAGCCCATTCCCGGAGCAATGATGTCATCATTTAAAACACGCAATAGTCCGAAATGCACTTTACTCGGATCATAATAGCCGGCAAAACTAAAAGAATGTTTTGCATTTAACCAGCCGTGATCAGCATGTCCGCGTTCGGATGCTTTGTGAAATTCAGTTTTCATTTTAAATTTTTTTGATTTTTTTTAGTTCATAATTAATTTAGGTAATTCATTTGATAGACTATTGTGAAAAGCTAATTCATATATTTCCGGTTTCATAAAATGAATGAGCGGAAATGTAGAAATAATGTCAAGGGCTTTGATTTCCGAATTTGCTGAAACGATTACCCATAGTTGTGAGCGGTTAAAAGCCAATGAATATTGAAGAACTTTTCCTTCATCCATAAGGTCATTGATCTTTTTTCTTTGCTTTGGAATTAAAGAAATAAATTCCTCTGATAATTCATCAGGTAGTTGAATGCTAATCATGTATGTATTCATCTTTAGTATTTATTAATTCAACAAAATATGTCTCATACTTAAGGTGGCATGTTGCCAACTCATGTGAGGAAAAGTCGCTATATCAATTTTATTTCGCAGTCCCATTAAATATAGTAAGGGGATGAAATGGTCGTTCGTTGGATGATTTATCTTGTATAAATCACTTTTTTTATCAATATTAATAAGAGTTTCTATGTCATTATTTATAATTGCATTTTTAATGATCTCATCAAATTTTATAGCCCATTCGATTGGCTGAGCATCAATATTTTGAAAATCGGCATGAGAAAAATTGTGTGTTAAATTTCCACTTAATAAGATCAATACATTTTGTAGACGCAAAGGAATTAGTTTTTGTGCCAATTCACAATGTTGGGAAAAAGACCTGTTGCGATCAATGCTCATTTGCAGAACGGGAACATTACCTGCTGGAAACAAATGGACAAGCATACTCCAGGCACCATGATCTAATCCTCTGTTCTCTTCTTTTTTTAACGGTTCCCCAATCAAATTTTCAATGATTGGAATTAGATGTAAAGCGCCTTTTACAGGATATTATTTGGTATATAATTCTTCCGAAAATCCCCCAAAGTCGTGGTAAGTAGAGAGATTTTCGGAGTTGGTAATAGCGATACCATTTGTTTCCCAATGTGCCGAGATCACCAGAATTGCATCTAAACTATTTAATTGTACTCCGATCATATTCAGATCTTTTGTATAATCGTTTTCAGCAATGGCATTCATTGGTGAGCCATGGCTGACGAAAAGGGCCGGAGTTAAATTAGTTAGCGTATGCATTAATAAATATTGCTTGTATGTATATACATGTATTTATGTAAATTTTTTTAACCTCTTAATTTATCCAAAAGTAAGTTTAACGTAGCTGCTTCTTTTTCAGATAAATTTTTCAAATCCTTCAAAAATGTATTATCCATTTTGTCAAGTTCATCTAAAAGGTCCAATCCTTTTTTTGTAATAACGACATTTACGGCTCTTCTGTCTTCAGGACAAACCGCACGTTCAACTAATTTTTTAATTCTTAGTTTCTCAACCAGTCGGGAAGCATTTGAGTTCTTATCAAGCATCCTGTCGATCAAAATATTTACAGTTGCTGGTTTTGGATGTTGCCCTCTCAGTATTCTTAAGATGTTAAATTGCTGTGCGGAAATACCAAATGGTTTTAAGTTAAAGTTATGTTTAGCACCTAACCATCCACTGGTAAACAAAATATTTATAAGCATTTTTTGATGCTCATTCTTAAATTTTGTCTGCTTTATTTCTTTACCGATCTCCATTTATCTATTTTGATAAGACAAAGGTAATAATAAATAAATACAAAGACATTATATGTACATACATTTATTTTAAATAAAAATTCAGATTGTGTTCTTTGCCGCTATCCAAGCACTGGTCCAGGCATTTTGAAAGTTAAAACCCCCGGTTACGCCATCTATATCCATAACTTCTCCCGCAAAGTACAGGTTCGTATTGATCTTGCTTTGCATGGTACTAAAGTCAATTTCCTTTAAATTGACCCCTCCGCAAGTAACAAATTCTTCTTTGAAGGTCGTTTTTCCCTCTACTTTGTATTCATCACTTATTAAAAAATGCGATAATAAATTAGCATTCTTCTTTGGTAGATCTGCCCATCTTATTGTTTCACTGATCCCTGCCTTTTGAACTAAGCATTCCCAAAGTCGTTTTGGTAATTCGAAAGGGCAATTGGTCATAATCATTTTAGAGGGATTTTCTTCCCGTTGGTTATTGAATTCTATTCTTATCTTTTCTTCCGTATGTTTTGGAAGCCATGTTATAAGCGCAGTGAATTTATAATTGAGATCATTTAAAATCCTAGCTCCCCATGCTGAGGCCTTTAAAATTGCAGGTCCGCTTAGTCCCCAGTGTGTTATCATTATCGCTCCTTCCGTTTCTAATTTTGTGTTTGCCACTCTTACTTTCGCATGAGGAACAGAAACACCCATTAGTTCTGTGATCTTATTATTCGGGATATTAAAAGTGAATAAAGAAGGGACAGGTTTTATTATTGAATGACCAAGTTTTTTTAACCAATCGTATGCATCTTCTTTTGAATTTCCGCCTGTTGCTATTATCAGCCGATCACACGTAAATACGCCTCCGCCATTCGCTTTCAGAGTATATGTCTCATCATCATTTTTAATGACCCCTTCAATATCAACATTTAGTTTTATTTTTACACCTGCTTTATCTGCCTCTTGTAAAAGGCAATTGACAATGGTTTCGGAATTATCAGAAACCGGAAACATTCTCCCATCCGCTTCAGTTTTTAATTCTACACCACGTTCTTTAAATGGAAAGAAGTTTTGAATTTCTTTCTAAGATAGTGACAGTGCAGTTTTGATGCATTTGTGCACAATTTATTGCCGCAAAAAATCCGGCTGCACCACCCCCAATCACTATCACATTTAATGGACTCATTTATTACTTATATTTTTTGTAAGTATAGCTAAATTCTGTATATATTTGAAATGACTACTTCAAAACATTTACAATTAACCGTTCATGGAGCTTTATGGAAAAAATATCCTTCAAACAAAAACTACGATACAAATTTGATAATACAATGAGCAAAGGGACTCCGGCCCTCATTTTTTGGCTGGGAATTTCCTCTCTGATCGTTGTGCTTATTTCTGGCTTGGTCCTGTATTCTTTTAAAATAAGCGGGGAAGGCGAGGAGCCACTGAGTTTTATTGAAGGTGCATGGCGCAGTTTGATGCGTACCATGGATGCAGGAACTGTTGGTGGTGATAATGGATGGACCTATCGATTGATTGGATTGGTTGTTACGATTGGCGGGATATTTATATTCTCTGCATTGATTGGTGTGCTTTCTAATGGCATCAACGATAAATTGGAGCAATTGCGAAAAGGGAGAAGTTTTGTGATCGAGAAAGACCATACGCTTATTTTAGGTTGGTCGTCAAAAGTATTTACCATTATTTCGGAACTGGTAATAGCCAATCAAAATCAAAAAAATCCCCGTATTGTAATTTTGGCCGATAAGGACAAAGTGGAAATGGAAGATGAGATCCGTGATAAAC
>JAPLDC010000374.1 GCA_026391935.1 Bacteroidota bacterium
ATATTTTAGCTAAATAATTACATGTTAAACCCTAAAAAAAAAAAAATGAACAAAGCTGAATTAGTTTACGCAATCGCGTCAGAATCAAAATTAACAAAAGCAGATTCTCAAATAGCATTAGAAGCATTTGTTAATGATACAACAAAAGCACTTAAAAAAGGTGACAGAGTTGCATTAGTAGGTTTCGGATCTTTCTCTGTTGCAAAAAGAGCTGCAAGAGTTGGAAGAAATCCACAAACTGGAAAAGCAATTAAAATCGCTGCTAAAAAAGTAGCTAAATTTAAAGCTGGTGCAGAATTAAAGAAAACAGTTAACAAATAGTCGTCAACTGAAATTATAAAAAAAGTCCCGTAGAAATACGGGACTTTTTTTATTTACATAATACAACAAGACAAAGCAATATTTCATTTTATAAAATCATCTGATAAAAACAGAAATAATCTAGTTATATTCTTTAACTCCTCTCCTAATAACCAATAGAATAAAAGATAATAAACTCTACTTCTATTGTCAACAGTGTCCGAAATATTTATTAGAATACTGCACTAATTTCATCGTTATTATCGCTCAGATTATTATAATAAATTTTGGAGATACTAATTCTCTATATAATTAACGTGTGAAATTGATTACAATCACTTCAATTATTGATATGCGTCATCGAAACAAAGATAACTTATGTATTCCTTTGTTTGCGAAGATTCTCATTGTTAAACAAAATAAGATTATCATAAGATAAAATCCTTATTAAGCTAAAGCAAAATGATTAAGAAAATAATTTGCCCGACAGACTTTTCAAAGTCAGCAAACAATGCCTCCGAATATGCCGCCCATCTGGCAAAAGAAATCGGAGCTGATTTACTCTATGTAAATGTCCAACAAATAATTCCTGTTGCAGCTGCAGTTAGTTTAGCCGAAGGGATTGGCGCAGACGAACGAGAGAATTTTAAAATGGCAGGGAAAAAACTTAAAGAAATATGTAAAGAAACTACCGAGACATTCAAAATAAAAACGGATTTCGAAGTTGATATTTCCACGCAATCAATGACGAAAATTATTTCAACGTTCGGTGCAGAGAATACATTAATTGTTATGGGTACGAATGGTGCTGATGATATGTACCAATATTTTTTCGGAACGAATACTTTTCATGTGATCTCAAAAACAAGTTTACCTGTCTTAGTGATTCCTGAAAATGCTATTTATAAAAGCATAAAAAAAATAGTATTTGCATGGGATTATAATACAAAAAATACATTTTCATTTTCCTTGCTGAACAATTTCGTAAAAGACTTTAATCCAGAATTCATTTTCCTACATGTAAGCAAGCACCATACCGAAATCAGTGAGGATGTATTCAGATCACTTCGCAGTGAAGTAACCAATGTATTAGGCAAAATAAACAATGTTGAATTTGAACAGATCTTCTCAGATAACATCCCGGGAAGTATCAACGATTACATGAAAAGTTCAGAAGCAAACATTCTGTCAATAACATTTTATAACAGAGGAATATTAAGAAATATGTTTCACGGCACTGTTGCAAAAGAATTGAGCGAAACGTCACACTATCCAATTTTGGTTTTACATGCCTAAATATTATTTCGCTAAAATATTAAAAAATGAAACTTAATATTTTATTGACAGCAATATTAAGCACAGTACTAAATAACAGTAGTAGAAGTATGAAAAATGAAAGGCTTAGATGATTGTTAAATATTAATAAATTAGAAAGTGACAATATAGTATGCGCTCAAACATGAACAATGACTATAAAAAAGATCAGC
>JAPLDC010000506.1 GCA_026391935.1 Bacteroidota bacterium
CAGAGAACAGATGAGAAAAAATATCCAAACCGAAAAATAATTTAGCAAAAATAAACATCACAACCAATTGAAAAATGGAGATTAGATTTGCATAAATCATTTTTCCAAACAAAATACTATTTGGATGAATAGGTGAATACAATAATTTTTTTAATGTACCCTCCTCTTTTTCATCAAGCAAACTTGCACCCATTCCAACAACCGAGAACAAAAGCATCATAATCGCTGTACCGGCTACTGCATGAATAAGCCCGGGAGAATTTTCCTCTTCAGCAATTAAAGGCGTTGATGTTATAAATGATTCAGATTGTTTTTGGGATTCATCCGATGAAAAGTTATTCAAAATTTGCGCGTGAACTTTTTCTCTATCAACAGAATCGACAGCAGGATTTTCTGCATCGAATTTAGAAAGCGCCTTTTTAGCCATGAATTTTTTTCCAATAAAACCTGTCAAATTTCCGATAAGCGCGCCTTGCAAAATCCCTACTTCAGCCTCTCTAGCTGCATCGTATTTAAATTCAATTGGAGGTTTATTTCCTGCATTCATAGAATCACTGAAGCCTTTGTGAAAAACAAGAACGGCAACCTCATCACCTTTCTTTACCAAAGTTTCTGCTGAATCAAGAGTTGTCAATTTTACATCAAACTCTTTCAGTGAGTCAAGTTGAGAAATTACATTTTTAGAAGCTTCAGTTCTATCAGCATCCGCAATAATAATTATAGTAGGTCTCGACTTCCCTTTACTTTGACCGACCCCTCCAAATGCAAATGCGAAAAGAGAAATAAGTGCAATTGGAACGGCGAATGTGAGCATCATCGATCGCTTATCAGCAAAAAATAATTTCAGATCTTTCAGTGCTAATTTTATCATTTAGTCGCGCAGTTGTTTACCTGTTAAATTTAAAAATATAGTTTCGAGATTTACTTTCTTAATTTCAATATGAATCACATCCAATCCAAGTTGATTACATTTCAATATCAGGATAGAAAGATCTTTTTTTATATCAGAAGAATAAAAGTGAATTGAATTTTCGACTCGATTCAAATCTGTCCATTCCTTGGAAATTTGTTCAAACAAACTATCTGTTAAATTCACGAAAGAAACAGCAATGGTTTCCTTCATTTTACTCAACGATTTTAGTTCATCCAAAGTACCTTGAGCGATCAATTGACCATTATCAATAATTCCTATTCTATCAGAAAACCTTTCTGCTTCCTCCATATAGTGGGTCGTATAAACAATTGTCATTCCCTCCTTGTGCAATTTCTCCAACACTTCAAAGATGAGATTCCTACTTTGCGGATCGATACCAACAGTGGGTTCATCCATAAACAAAATTTTCGGTTTGTGAAGTAAAGCAGAAGCAATGTTAATTCTTCTTTTCATCCCACCAGAATATGTTTTTACTTTATCATTCTTCCTATCAAATAACCCGAAGAGTTTCAAAGTTTCGTCTATACGGATCTTCAACTCTGCTTTTGAAACACCATATAAACTGCCCCAAAACAATAAATTTTCGAAAGCAGAAAGCTCATTATATAAAGCAATTTCCTGCGGTACAACACCAATATTTTTTTTACATGCTGTAGGGTCTTTTTGCAGATCAAAACCAGCAATAGTAACACTCCCTCCATCAGGCTCTAAGATGGTACTCATTATAGATATTGTAGTTGTCTTACCTGCACCATTTGGCCCAAGTAAACTATAAAACTCACCTTGTTTTATATCAAAAGATATCCCATTCAGTGCTTGCACCGAATCAAATCTTTTACTGAGGTTAGAAACTGAAATCATAATATAAAAATAAGGATAAATGACCTTTCATAGAATCTATTGTTAAAATGGATTGATTTCATACGAAAAAAATAATTTATCATCTATAATATTGAACTATTAAACAGGCTTAATGAAATTTAGAATCACAATTTAGTATTTTATAAAGAATCAGAATTCTCCTTAATTATTTCTGTGAATTTATAAAAACAAAGTTATAGCCGCTCTATTCTAAGAAATGTTTATTGTTTGAATACATATTTTCAATGGTCCAATCAATTCTTTTTACAAAATCAAACTTTCTAAATTCGCAGTCTTTTTTGCTGCAAATTTTACAAGAAAAATCGAGACAACCATCGGTATGAGCAAATAATTCTAAGCTATCCCCAAAATTATCTTTAACAATTTTTTCTAAAATATCAATTTCATTATGTCCTTCGTGAATATTTAAATACCAAGGTATCGTCAAATGACAATCTAAATGTAAAGTGCCTCCATATTTTATTATTCTCAAATTATGCAAATCAATCCAATTTTCGCGTCTGACTGATTGACAAAGTTGAACAACTTTTTCTAATAATTCATCGTCCGACTCATCTAAAATACCCGCTATTGAACTTCGTAATATTTTATATCCTGAAACAATTATAATAATCGCAAAAATAAAAGCTACAACACTATCTATCCACAAGTAGTTTGTGAGATGAATTAAAATTAATCCTATCACAATACCTAATGTTGCATAGGTATCTGATTGCATATGTTTACCGGTAGCAATCAGTGCAAGAGAGTTGTTCTTTTTACCATTTCTAATAGAAAATGCGCCGAACAAAAAATTAATGATTCCGGTTAATGCAACTAAATAAATTCCATAATCTAATTGTTTTAATTCATGAGGATGTTTCAAATTATTAATGGCTTCATATATAATTACAAAACTTGAAACTATCATCAAAGTTCCTTCTATTGTTGCGGAGAGAAATTCTACTTTCCCGTGTCCATAAGGATGCTTTTTATCTTTTGGTTTAGAAGACAAAAAAAGACTGTAAAGCCCAATAAATCCACTAATAACGTTAATTGTATACTCCAAGGTATCAGTCAAAATTGCAACCGAATTTGTGAAATACCAGGCAAGTAATTTTATTAAGAATAATACTACAATAATTGTTGTAATCTTTTTCTGTATTTTATAATTTTCGTTCGTCGTTTTCATAATATTAATTCACATTTTTTATATAGAAAAAGAATTTTCTCTTTTTTAAAAATTTTATTTATCGATGAAAAAAAAAATCGAATGAACTTATTAGTTGCATTTAATATTTTAAAATCTTATTCCAATTACTAAAATATCATCTACCTGTTCAATTCCTTCTCTCCACTTTTCAACAAAGTTATCCAAATATTGCTCTTGCTCAGACATCGTTTTGTTTTGAATGTCAACAAAGATCTCTTTTAATTTTTTTGACATTAGTTTCTTTCCATTATTCCCATTGAATTGATCAGAGTAACCATCTGTACAAATGTAAAAAGTATCACCTTTCTGTAATTTTATTTCATGTGTTTGGAAGTACTGATCATCATTAGTCAACCCGCCAATGGCAGCTTTAGTCGCTTTTATTTCTTCTACTACTTTTTCTCCGTTTCGAATGATCCAAATTGGTCTATTTGCCCCAGCATATTTTACTATATGGCTCGTAATATCAACAGAACAAAGAGCTATATCCATTCCGTCACGTGTTGACTCATTTTTGGCAGATTGTTTTAAAGATATTTTAACGCCTTTATTCAACAGGGATAATATTTCACTGGTATCGTCACTTTGTTGAACAGCATCAGTGAGTCGTTCCGACCCTACCAGACTCATAAAAGCTCCCGGCACTCCATGTCCAGTGCAATCTGCTGCTGCAATAAAAACATGATCTTTCTTTTCATTCCCGGATGGGGAAGGTGATTTGTAGAAAAAATAAAAATCCCCACTAACAATGTCTTTAGGTTTAAATAAAATAAAGCTTTGAGGAAAACTCTGATGTATCTCTTCTTTATCAGGAAGAAAGGCTTGCTGAATTCTCAGGGCATAATTAATACTGTCTGTAATATCTTTATTTTTTTCCTCTACTATTTTTTTCTGTTCTTCAACAATTTTATTTTTTTCTACAATTGTAACGGTTGCTTTCTTAACCTCTTCAGTCAGTTTTACAGCTCTTGCTCTTAAGCGTCTCCCGTTCCACCAAACAATAAGAATAACAGATGCAATTGACAAAAAACAGTACACAACATACATCCAAAAAGTTTTCCACCAAGGTGGACGAATTTTAAAAGTGTAAATAAATTCCTTACTCCAAAATCCTTCACTATTCATAGCTTTTACTTTAAACGAATAGGTTCCCTGCGGAAGATTTCCATAAGGTGCTTCTGTTCTACTTGTGATGGCACTCCAATTCTTATCTATTCCTTCTAGTTTATACTGGTACTTTACTTTTTTACTATGTTTTTGAGTAATGCCTATGAAATCAAAAGTTAAATAATTATTATTATAAGCTAAGCTCAAATTTTCCGGTAAACTGTACCATTTTGATATCCCGTCAAACAAAAAATTACCGACACTTACTCCATTCCCTAAAACTATGCTTGTATCTTTTTTATGTTCTAAATTTACCCAATCAATATTTTCACTGAATAATTCAATTCCTGTTATTTGAATATTTGGTGCGATAGTATCTGCAATATCTCCTTCTGGATGGTAGGCAGTAAGTCTGTCGTCTGTACCAACCCAAATATTACCTGTTTTATCCTCACAAATAGAATTATTAAAACAGCCTATTCCTAAAAATCCATCATCGAAGGTGTAGTTTTTAAAGAGCAAATCATTCACTATTGAATTATTTTCTTTAGCAGTGTTAGGAATCCCTGCCAACTTTTTTAAATTGACTAAACTAAGTTTACTTAAACCAAAACGAGTACCGAACCAAATGTTTCCACTTTTGTCTTCAAGAATAGCTAAAACATTATTGTTGCTTAATCCTTCTTTTTCTGTATAATGAATGAAGTTTTTTCCATCATATTTATTTACCCCTCCACCAGCTGTTCCGAACCAAATATTACCTAACTTATCTTCTAACATTGAAGTAACATTATTATTACTTAAACCTTCCTTTTCAGTGAAATGAACAAAGGATTCGGAACCTGTTCTATCCTTGGCTGTAGGATCATATTTGTTTACCCCTCCGCCATAGGTTCCAAACCAAATACATCCATTTTTATCTTGCAGCATGCTAGAAACAAAATTATTGGATAGACCTTCCTTTGTAGTATATTGAGTAAACGACCTTACAAATTTCCCATCTGACAAATTTATTTTTTCAGGAGCCTTTACGACTGTTTTAATTTCTTTTTCAATTTCATCAATTCTGTTTCCGTTATATTTGCACACTCCTCCACCATAGGTTCCGAACCATAGATTTCCATTTTTATCTTCTAAAACACTCCGAACATCATTATTAGATAACCCATTTTGTTCGCCATATCTAGTAAAAATTTTTCCATCAAATTTGCATACTCCATTTTTATAATTACAAAACCAAATATTTCCATATTTATCTTGGAATATCCTTCTTACATAATTATTTGTTAACCCTTCTTTATAGGTATAATGAGTGAATGATTTTCCATCATATTTAGACACCCCACCACTATAAGAACTTACCCAAACATCCCCGCTTTTGTCCGCTATCATACTCCAAATCACTTTATTTAACA
>JAPLDC010000432.1 GCA_026391935.1 Bacteroidota bacterium
ACCATGAATACAGGAAAAGCTGCTGAAGCGATCAAAACCGCGAAGAAACTGGCTTTGCCTGCAGGAAGAAATTACAGCGAACCTGTTAATCCTTTTTCGTGGGACATTGTCGATACCAGTGTTTACGCAATTAATTTTTTAATGCATTCACAAAACGACAGGAACGAAGCGATAAAAAGGTTTAATGTTGCTTCACTAAAAGAGTGGGGACCAACATTTACAACAATGGATATGATCATGAAAAGTATTGAGCTGACCCCATATACATACAACGACCCCTATTTATTTATCACAAGAAGATCGAATGTTTTGAGCAATTTTTATTACGATGCAGTTGCATTGAACGACAGTTCCTACACTATGGCAATATCAAACAACGGAGAGCTGAGCATATGGAATTATAATGGTAAAATTTGGAAACACGGAGAAGTACAAAAATTTCCTGTCGATGGTTATTTTTCACTTTTTACGTTTAACAAAAAAACATATATGATCTTAAATTCAGGCGTTATCTATGAAATTTCCACAAGCGGAATTTCATCTGTAAGCAAGGATTGTGGGTCATCTTTAACAAATGGTTTTTTATTGCTAAACAAAGATGAAAAAACAGTTTGGTTCATGAAGAATAACGATTTAAATCAGCATACAGGATTACTAGAATTGGTAAAGAAAAAAGCGGTTCGTATTTTTTAAAAAAATATTTCATTAAAGAAAAAACTATGAGAAAAAAATTCACACTTTCGATGCTCTTGCTTATATTTTGCACAGCCTCTTTTGCAAGCGACCTTACCTTCACAACAATAAACACAGCAACAGGATTTAGCACAGGCGCAATCGACCTCACAGTTTCCGGAGGTGTTGCTTCATACACATTCAGCTGGGTTGGACCGTCCGGGTTTACAGCAACCACAGAAGATATTAGCGGTTTGGCGTATGGAAATTACACCGTTACCGTAACAGATCATTATTGTGGAATCGCAATAATTACAATATTTGTAGACAATGATGTTGCAAGCAAAATTGACGAAAACAACTTGAATCCTGTTTCTGTTTTCCCAAATCCTTCTAACGGACAAGTTAGTTTAACATCCGCAAAACCCTTTTCTGCAGCAAGTTTTAAACTTATAAACCTTTCCGGAAAAACGGTAATGGAGAAAAAAGAAATCACCGGAAACACGTTCAGCTTTGATGTTTCGAAACAATCCACAGGAATTTATTTTATCGAAATAAATAACTCAGGAACAATATCGAGAACACGATTTGTGAAAAATTAATATTGCTTAACCAAAACTACTATGAAAAAAATCTACGCATTATTATTTTCTATTTTCCTTGCTTTTGGCTCTTTTGCACAGACAATTTGCAATCCATCAGGAAACTTAATGATTTTTACTGATTATGATGGAGGAATCTTAAACATCAATGTGGATGCGAATATTCCAAATTTAAAAATCGGTATTTGCAGTTATGAGTCGGTACAAATCAATATTACAGGAACCTTTGCAAGTAATGTAACAGGGATTGCATACGCCGGTTTCAACGCATCAAACGACAACTGTGCAACAGGTGTAACCAACACGAGCATTGTTGGCGCAGGAAGCGCCTCAACAAACATTGCGCTTATGCCTACAGCAACACTTGCAAATCCAAACGGCTATGGACTGATAATTTGCGGTTACAGTTGTTCTTTAACAACTAACCAAGGAGGCTGCAACACTGTTGACCAAATTGAAAATTATTTTTTAACGTATTTTCCGGGAAGCGTTTTATATGCACACAAAGTTCAATATGCTTGCTGGAGTGGCGCACAGTCGATTTCTAATGGAGGCACTTGTTGTGCTTTAGCAACCGGAGTTGAAACACTGGTTGTAGAAAGCGCTGTTTCTGTTTTTCCGAACCCGGCATCAAACAACATTAACCTGTCTTTTCAAACAACATTAATCAGCGCAACTATAAAAGTTTTTAATGTTTCCGGGGAGATTGTTAAAGAAGAAAGAAATTTAAGTGGTAACGATGTAAGCCTTGACATTTCGGGAATTTCGAAAGGGGTTTATTTTGTGGAGATCGCAAATGGCAACAACATTTCACATACAAAGTTTATTAAACAATAGTTTTATACGTACCACCCATTTAAAAAGCCCGAAAACAAATCGTTTCGGGCTTTTTCTTTTTATGTGCTGTAATTAAACTTTATCTAACGCTTGCTTCAAATCCTCTATCAATAAGTCAGCGTCCTCTAACCCGATGTATAACCGGACCATATTCCATGGCAAAGGGTTCTCAAAACTTTTGCTTGCCGCAAGGGCACAAAGAGGAAACAAGAGAGATTCATAACCACCCCAGGAAGTCGCCATGATGAACCGTTTCAAGTTATCGCAAAAACCCTCTACCCCTGCTACATCCGTCGCATCAATAACGATCGACAAAAGCCCGCCTCCCTGTTTCATTTGTTTCTTTGCAAGTTCCAATTGTGGATTTTTGGAGGAGAAAGGATAATTCAAATGTTTTATTTTAGGGTGTTTTTCAAGGAAATCAGCGACTTTTTTCGCGCTAACTGCGCTTTGGTTCACCCGGAGCTCAATCGTTCTTAATCCACGCAAAACAAGGCCCGCATCTTGGGCAGAAATAACACTTCCAATGGTCATGTATTCTTCTGCCATCATTTTCATAATGCGTTCATTTGAGCCACAAACTACTCCGCAAACAACATCACTGTGGCCGTTTATGTATTTACTACCGGAATGGACCACAAGATCCACACCTAAAGTGATAGGGTTTTGATTAATCGGAGAATTATAACTGTTATCGATTATGGTGGTGATACCTTTGCTCTTTGCTAATTTGGAAATTGCTTCAATATCCTGAAGCTCAAACGTCAGCGAATTAGGGCTTTCCAGATAAATCAGTTTTGTGTTTGGTAAGATCGCCTTCTCAAAATCAGCAGCCTCTCCTCCACTTACAAATGTGTGTGTAACACCATATTTTGCGAGGTATTTAGACAGCAAGTTGTTTGTCCAGCTATACGGTTTCTGTACACAAACCACATGATCGCCACCTTTAACTACGCTCATAACAGCTGCAGCAACGGCTGCGCTACCACTGGAAAAAACCAGAGCGTCCTCTGCCTTTTCGAGCGCAGCAATTTTCTTTCTAAGCATTGCCACAGTTGGGTTATAGCCACGAGAATAAAAAGGGGTTTCCAGTTCCTTCGTTAATTTTTGTCGCATTTCTGCGACAGTTTTAAAACAAAAATTTGTTGTCTGGAATATCGGTGGAGCCACCGAACCGTAATATTCGTCGCGTTCTTCGCCAAGGTGATTGAGAATAAAAGATGTGTCCATAGAAAAAATATAAAATAATTATGAATAATAAATTATGTGTTACGCTTTAAAATCAAAGCTTTCGCTATTTCTTAAAGATAAAATATACTGCTAAAACCAGGAAAACAAAGCCGATTATATGATTCCACTTTAATGTTTCATTTTTAAAAAACACAAGAGAAAACACAACAAACACGATCAATGTAACAACTTCTTGGATGACTTTCAGCTGTATAAGCGAAAACGGACCACCGTTTTCCTTGAAACCAAGCCTGTTTGCGGGCACCTGAAAACAATATTCAAAAAGCGCTATCCCCCAGCTTACAAACACAATCGCAACCAGGCCAAGGTTTTCCGACCACTTCATGTCTTTAAATTTCAGGTGTCCATACCACGCCAAAGTCATAAACGTATTTGAAAGCACCAAGAGAATGATTGTCCAAAATCCTCGCATAATTCAGTAATAGATTTTTTTCAAAAATAGCAAAGTCTTTTGTTCCTGCTTTTGTTTTTTGCGTTTCAAATTAATGAATAATCTAAAATTGGTTATTGCCGTTTTTCGAAAAGGAAAAACCTGAATGATTTTTTTTAAAAACAGGCAAAAGGGAGTAAAAATTACCGTAACGCCCATGAATAAAGGGTTTAAAGGGCTGTGTTTTTATGCGTTTTAAGCGCGTTTCTACCACCTAGAGGACACACAACACTCTAGAGAACCCCTAAGCGATTATAGCGCCTTATTAGGCTTTAAGCTTTACTTTTTGAGTGATTTTGGTCTTTTTTAAGAATTTCTCTGAAATTTCTGATAAGAAAAGCGTCTTCAAAGTTTTCAAAAAATAAGATCCATTATTTTCAGAACCGGCAAATGCTATTTGATTTTTTAGTCAAATTTATGAATCACAGAACTATATTTTGTAATTGAAAATCAGAAACAAGGAATTGGGTACTTCATAATTTCCAAAAAATAATCAAGGATATATGTTTGTAAAATCAAGAAAAGTTCTTTAATTATCTATAAAAACAAAAATCGGGAAATGAATTAATTCAGAAGTCGGGCATAAAAAAACCTCCAGAAAATGGAGGCTATACAAAAAAGGAGGATTTGGGAAGAGCGTTATTTCTTTCTGATCAGATAGATTTGACTCGAATATTTTTTACCGGATCTTAGTGCAGAAAGGTTAGATCGGAATCCGTTCCACGTGGAACGTATAACATTTGTTCTTCCCGTTTTGATCTTTTCACTAAGCATGGAAACATAAAAAGAATCAAATACCATAGGAAGCGTTTGGAACACTTTCATTCCGTGTTTTTGAAAAAGAGTCTCAATATCTTTTGGAATAAAATGGTATAAGTGACGAGGAACATCATATGCTGCCCAAAGCTCCTTATAACTTTTTGCATCCAAAGACTCACAATTCGGAACAGCGATTATAATCATCCCAGTTGGTTTAATTAGTCGTTTTAATTCCTCCACTCTTTCATTCAAATTAGGAACATGTTCCAAAACATGCCACATCGAAATCACATCAAAAGAAGAATCTGCCAATCCGGAAAGATCTGATTCTTTTCTAATATCCAATCCATAATTTTTGATCGCCATATTCCTAGCGTCATCATCAGGCTCTATCCCAAAGGTTTCCCATTTAGCATTTTTACAAGTATTTAAAAACTCCCCCGTTCCACACCCAATATCCAAAATTTTTCCAGTCTTGAAGTGCTTCGAAACCAACTGAAGTTTCTTCAGTAAAGTATATTTTCTTACGGTTTGATAAACAGAATTTATGAATCCTTTTTTGGTATTTGAATGAGATACATATTCTTCCGACTTATAATATTGACCCAGATCAGATTCATTCGGTCGAGGGTTGGTAAACTTAAATCCACAAGATTCACATTCGACAATATTGAATGTTTCACGTGAAACAGTGTGATCAACACAAACCAAAAAAGGTTTATTTTGAACTGAATTACAAACAGGACAAAACTCTAATTTTTCCATAAAACCATATTTGTGTTCCACGTGGAACTAAAAAAATGTCTAAGGGTTAACTAAAAATAACCACTCTATTTTAAAATAAATATACTGCACTATAATGTTCCACGTGAAACTATCTTCCTAAATAAACCATTAAAATTGAAATATCAGAAGGGGTAATTCCAGAAATTCTAGAGGCCTGCCCAATCGTCCTTGGTCTTATTTTGGTAAATTTTTCACGTGCCTCAGCTGATAATGAGGTAAGTCTGATATAATCGAAATCCTCGTGTAAAACGAGATCTTCTAACCTGGTTTGTTTGTCTGCTAATTCGTGTTCCTTAGAAATATACCCTTCGTATTTCATCAATATTTCCGCCTGTTCAATACATTCTAAATCGTAATTTGAAATAAAATCCTTCACTCTTTCGGAGGCTAATGCAAAATCTAAAAGCGTTATTGAAGGACGTGTAAGGACACCAAACATTTTAACTTTTTGAGTAACAGGTGATGAATTAATCGTTTCTAAAATTGGATTTATTTCTTCCGGATCAATGCTTTCTTTTTTAAAATAGGAGATGATCTCTTCCGTATTTTTCAGCTTAATATTAACCCTATCTAATCTTTCTTTTTTTGCTAAACCTATTTCATATGATTTCGGAGTTAACCGAATATCCGCATTATCCTGACGCAAAAGTATTCTGTATTCAGCACGCGAAGTAAACATACGATAAGGTTCCTCTGTTCCTTTTGTAACAAGATCATCAATTAAAACGCCTATATATGCCTCGGACCTCTGTAAAATAAAAGGTTTTTTTTCTTTGATTTTTAAATGCGCATTAATACCAGCCATTAAACCCTGACAGGCAGCTTCTTCATAACCGGTAGTACCATTTATCTGGCCGGCAAAATATAAATTACTGATCAGTTTTGTTTCTAAAGTAAGTTCAAGCTGTTGCGGCGGAAAATAATCATATTCTATCGCATAACCAGGTCTGAACATTTTAACATTTTCAAATCCAGGAATTTTCTTTAAAGCTTTGTATTGAACATCTTCAGGTAAAGAAGTAGAGAAACCATTAACATAAATTTCTACCGTATTCCATCCTTCGGGTTCAACAAAAATTTGATGCCTGTCACGCTCAGAAAACCTAGTAATTTTATCTTCAATACTCGGACAATATCTCGGTCCAAGTCCTTGGATCCTACCTGAAAACATAGGAGATTTTTCGAAACCTGTCCTTAAAATATCATGAACCTCCTCGTTAGTATAAGTTACAAAACAAGGAATTTGCCCTTCAGGTCCATTATTAAATGCGTCTTTTCTATTTACTTTATAAGCAAATTGTTGAACATCTAGGTATGAAAATTTATTAGGATTTTCATCTCCATGCTGAACTTCCATTTTAGAATAATCCAATGATCTGCCATCAACTCGGGGAGGGGTTCCGGTTTTCATTCTTCCAGCCTCAAAACCTAGTTCAACTAATTGTTCAGTAATTCCTGTTGAAGCTTTTTCACCTGCTCTACCACCACCATATTGTTTTTCACCTAAGTGAATCAAGCCATTTAAAAAAGTTCCATTTGTTAAAACGACTGATTTTGCACGTATTTCAATATCTAATCCCGTAATAACTCCACAAACCTTATTATTTTCAACAATTAAAGATTTTACCATATCCTGCCAAAAATCCAGATTTGGCGTAGCTTCCAGCATTAATCTCCATTCCTCAGCAAATTTCCATCTATCGCTTTGGGCTCTAGGGCTCCACATTGCAGGACCTTTTGAACAATTTAACATTCTGAATTGTACTGCTGTTTTATCTGTAATAATTCCTGAATATCCACCTAAAGCATCAATTTCACGCACTATCTGACCTTTTGCAATACCTCCCATTGCAGGATTACAACTCATTTGAGCAATAGTTTGCATATTCATTGTAATCAATAGGGTAGATGACCCTAAATTAGCAGCAGCAGCAGCAGCTTCACATCCTGCATGACCGGCACCAACAACAATAACATCGTATTCTTTAAACATTTTTATAAATCAAAAAATCGGTAAAAGTAATGTTTTCTAAGCTTTAGTCGAAATGACATTTGTTTTAACATACATTAAATATATAACTAATTAATAATCAAATAATTATATATATTATAATCCAAATTGTGCTGATATTTCAAGCATTCTTAGAATTGGTTTCTTTGCCCTTTCAATAAGATCATAAGATAATAATATCTCAGGTTGTTCATATTTAAGGCAATTATAAAGCTTTTCAAGCGTGTTTAACTTCATGTGAGGACAATCATTACAAGCACAAGAATTATTCGGTGGCGCAGGTATAAACGACTTATTTGGA
>JAPLDC010000122.1 GCA_026391935.1 Bacteroidota bacterium
GTGGAGAATGTAGTTTTATTAGAGAGAAGGTAATTTGGAAATTGAACAATATGAAAATTAAAATAAAAAACAGCATCGAAATCCATTCCCCTCTAAAGAGGGGCTAGGGATGTGTTTACGAAATGGCAATAAAAAAACTACTATATCTTTTAATATTTCTCTTGTTTGGCTTATCAATAAAAGCACAACAGGAAACGATAATAACCGGTCACGTTTCAGAAATCGGAACAAATGGGGGAATTCCTTTCGTAAATATTTATTTTAAAGGCACCCTAATTGGCGCCATCACTGACTTCGACGGCAATTATTCTATAAAGACAACAACCCCTAAAGATTCTATTTACGTATCACTTATTGGATATAAATCAAAAGCTAAAAAAGTTCAAAAGGGTAAAACTCAAGTAATTAATTTCCAATTGAACCAAGAAGCTTTAAACTTAAATCAGGTTGAAATACGTCCGGGAATAAATCCTGCAATCCGTATAATCAGAAAAGCGCAGCTGAACAAAACAAAATATGACCGCGATAATTTAAACGCTATACAATATGTTAGTTACACAAAACAAGAAGCCGATGTAGATAACATCACTCCAAAAATGAGAAGATGGAGACTATTCCGACCATTTGCTGCAATGTGGGATAGCCTAGATGTTATTGCCGGAGAGGAAAGCAAAGCAAATTTGCCGGTGATGATGAGTGAGGTAATCTCTGAAATATATTCTTTTAAAGAAGGTGAAAAAAAACACGAAGATGTAACAGCTGTTAAAATAAAATTTGTTGGAATGAAGGATGGCAGTGCTGTTTCCCAGCTAACCGGAACAGATTTCCAGAATTATAATTTTTGTAAAAACAATGTAGCTGTTCAGGCAAAGGATATTCTTTCTCCAATCGCAGATAATGCTATGCTTTTTTATAATTATATTTTAGTGGATAGTGTTACTATTGATAGCATGAAATGCTATAAAATCGATTGCCATCCTAAAAATAAAAAAGACCTTGCATATACGGGATACATTTGGGTAACAGATACAACATTTGCAATAAAACAATTGGATCTAGGAATCACACCGGAAGTAAATGTGAACTGGATCGATCATGCGCGTATTCAACAAGTATTGATACCTACTGAGTCAGGGCCATGGGTACCTTCACAAACAAGGACTTTAGTAGATTACACAACACTAACCGACAAATTTGTTAGTATGGTTGTTCGTACTTATAATTCGAATAAAAATTTTGTAGTGAACAAACCAAAAGAAAAAGATTATTACAAAACAAGAATTGAATATGCAGAAAATGCATTAGCAAAAGATAATTCATGGTGGGGTAAAAACAGGCATGAACAACTAAGTCAATTGGAGTCGAAATCATACGACATGATCGACACGGTTAGAAATATCCCCTTCATAAGAAAAGGAGTGAATATTTTATATTTTTTATTTTCAGGGTACAAGGATGTGGGACCTGTTGATCTGGGACATTACATAAATGTATATGGATATAACGCATATGAAGGGACACGCTTAAGACTTGGATTCAGGACCAACCAGAAATTCAGCAAAACATGGGTCATCAGAGGCTATGGAGCGTACGGTTTTAAAGACCAGGGATTCAAATACAATTTACAATTAGAAAAAATACTGACAAAATATCCCTGGAGCAAAGCTGGAATCCAATATCGTGATGATATTGATCAGATAGGTACAAGTTTCAACTATTCCAATAATATTAATCTAGGCCAATCGCCAAATAATCTAAACAGCGTATTCGCACAAATTGGGAATATTTCTAAACTAGTTCGTAAACAGGAAGCTAGAATTTGGTATGAAAAAGATTTCAACCGTGGTTTTAATACAAAAATTACTTTTCAAAATATACTTACAAACCCTCTATTTCCAGTTAGTTTTGGTGATCAGTTTAATATTTTTCAAACAAGAAAATATTCCATAACTGAAGTATTATTAGATGCTCGCATATCTGTAAAAGAAAGATTCGTTCAAAATGGTACAGAACGAATTAGTTTCGGGAATAATAAGTCTCCAATTATCACTTTTAATTATACGCTGGGAATAAAAGATTTACTTGATGGCGATTTTAATTACCATAAGGCGAGCATTTCATTTTCTAACAGAATAAAAATGGCTACACTAGGATATTCGCAAGTTTTTATTAAAGCAGGAAAAGTATTTTCACAGATACCATATACATTGCTGGAAATTCCCCGTGGAAATGAAAATATATTTTACGGAAA
>JAPLDC010000047.1 GCA_026391935.1 Bacteroidota bacterium
CATTACTCCAATATTATGAAATCGTAAATTCGTTGAGATCAAATAGCTTTCTCTGCCATCAATTGATTGACCAAAGCTAATAGATATTCAAAGCGAATAGGTTTGGAGGCATATTGATCAGCTCCAGACATCATGGCATAATCAACTTTATAATCATCTGTAACAGCTGTGAGGAATACAAACGGGATACGATAAAACTGTTCAATTTTTCTAATCGCTTTACACATTTCAATTCCATCCATCTCTGGCATCAAAATATCAGAAATTATCAATTGCGGATTTTCTGAATTGGCCTGCTGAAGTCCTTCCAAACCGTTATTTGCAACGACAACCTCAAAACCTTTTTTGCGAAAATTGTATGAAAGGAATTCCAGAATATCCGGCTCATCATCTACTATTAGTATTTTTACGATAGAATCCATTGTTTTTTTTGCAAAAATAAATCATACATACTTCCTTAACTTTTGGTCTATGTTAAGATATTGTTAAATCCGGCAGTGATTATAGAATACCGATAATTGTAAAGATTTTCAAATCCAGTTTCAGAAAACATTAATTTATCATATGTATTAAAAAAACCAACCTATGTTTCTTTGAATATTACTGATTTGTTGGGGAAGATCGTTTTGGAGATTCAAAATGAGAATGTAAATGAAGGCAAACAAATGAGCAAAACAAATATTTCTATTTTAAAAAAGGGGCTTTACATTTTGAATTTCACAATAGAAGAGAAACATTTGTCAAAACTAATTGTAATTAATTAAAACTGTATTTCCATAAAAAAATAGCGTTTCCCTCCAATTAAAATGTTCATAGAAAAATTATAGCGAATTTATTCGGGCTTAAGTATCCATTATAACCAAGTTTTCAGAAAACACTATCTTTGTAAAGAATAAATTATGCTTAAAAACGTTAGACGTCTTATTAACGTTAAATTAATTCTAACTTAACATTATAATGACGATTAACAAAGAACTTTACACTGAATTAAAAACAAGCATCATGAATAACAATGAATACAAAATACTGTTAGTAGATGACGAACCGGATATTTTAGAATTTTTAAGTTACAATCTAAAAAAAGAAGGGTACAACGTATTCACAGCAGGCAATGGGAAAGAAGCTATATCCATTGCTAAAAAGGAAAATCCACATTTAATAATATTGGATGTGATGATGCCGGATATGGATGGTATTGAAACATGCAGAGAGATCAGAGAAATTCCCGGACTAAAAGATGTAATGATTGCCTTTTTAACTGCCCGTAACGAAGATTACTCGCAAATTGCAGGGTTTGATGTTGGTGCCGATGATTATATTAATAAACCCATCAAACCTCGTGTATTGATCAGCAGAATAAAAGCTTTACTAAGGCGAGGTAGTAATTCTGACACAAACAAATCCACGAATAAGGTAGATATGGGGGGCATAATAATTGACCGCGAACGTTATGTAATTGTTCAAGACGGAAAAGAAATCAGCCTTCCGAAAAAGGAATTTGAATTACTTGCTTTGCTTGCTTCGAAACCCGGAAAAGTTTTTACTAGAGATGTTATTTTAGATACCGTATGGGGCGGAGATGTAGTTGTTGGCGATAGAACAATTGATGTACACATCCGTAAATTACGCGAAAAACTAGGCGAAGATTTTATTAAAACAGTAAAAGGAATTGGGTATAAATTCGAATTTTAGTACCTTTCTCTGATCCAAACGTTATTGAATGAAACTCCTATCACCTAAAAGACTCTTATTTTTTATTGCCATACTGCTTCCGATAATTATTTCAGCAGGCATTCTTCTTTATACTAGCTCTCAAGGTCACATGAGAGTGCATTTAGCACTATTGGGATTTGGTATTTCCTTTCTTACCTCTGTGATATTTATTATTTTCCTTTATTTTATCGTATTTAGTAAAATAAATAAACTATTTACTACGCTTAAAACCTATAGAGCAAATAGTGATCATCCATCACCAAGCCCCCAATATAGCAAAAATGAGATCCATAATCTCGACCTGGAAATATTAGCTTGGGCAGATGACCGCAAAGATGAAATAGAACGACTGAAAAAACTCGAAGTTTACAGGAAAGAATTTTTAGGAAATGTTTCTCACGAACTCAAAACACCCATCTTCAACATTCAGGGATATGTTTTAACTTTATTAGATGGCGGATTGGAAGACCCTTCAATAAACAGAAATTATTTAGAACGCGCAGAAAAAAGCATCGATAGGATGATTACTATTGTAGATGACCTGGAAGCTATTTCTCAGTTGGAAACAGGTGAACTACAAATTGAACCTGAACGTTTCGATATCATTTCTATTGCCAAAGACGTAGCAGATGCTCAAGAAATGAAGGCAACTGCCAAAGGTATCATCGTAACATTTCCAGAAGAACAAAAACCTATCCTTGTTTATGCCGACCGATTCAGGATCCGGCAAGTACTTGTTAATTTGATCGTAAATTCGATTAAATATGGCAAAGAGTATGGAGAAACGAAGATCCGGTTCTATGATGTCGGAGAAAATATTATGGTTGAAGTTGCCGACAATGGAATAGGTATTGAAAAAGAACATTTGCCACGTTTATTCGAACGATTCTATCGAGTTGATAAAAGTCGCTCCAGGGAGCAAGGTGGCACAGGTCTAGGATTAGCCATTGTCAAGCATATTATTGAGGCACACAACCAAACCATTAATGTGATGAGTACCGAAGGTGCCGGTACGGTTTTTACATTCACACTAAAAAAAGGGTAATACAATCCACTCCCACCGATTATCTACCAGCTAAATATTTGTTTTATTAATAAAATAAATATTTTCTAAATTATCTATCCAATATCCAGCAAAAAATATTGCTTAGTATAAATAAATCATATTTTAAAAAAATGGGGGCCTTTCAGGAACAAAAATTATTTTTTTGTCATTACCTCAGCTTGTAATTTGCTTAATTTATTCAACACCAACTGGTATACTTCAGAAAACAACAAAGGATGTTTTGA
>JAPLDC010000261.1 GCA_026391935.1 Bacteroidota bacterium
TTTGAAAGATTATTATTGGTAGATAATATAGAACGAGAAGCAGCTAATGGAAAAAATATGTGAACAATTCTTTTCTATTTACATAAAAGAATGTTAAGAATTATACTTGAAAATAAATATGTTCCCATGTATAGAAATTTACTATTAAAGTTTATTTTATTGATACTAATTTCTGGAGAAAGCTCCGCTCAGGTTATTCAAGAATTGAATTCTGGTGGAGATATTTCATTGCGAGGATTAAGCGTTGTGAATGATAATACTGTTTGGGTAAGTGGAAGTAAAGGTAAGGTCGGAAAAACACTGGATGGTGGAAAAACATGGAAATGGATGACTGTGAAAGGATATGAAAAAAGTGATTTTAGAGATATCGAAGCGTTCAGTAAAAAAATTGCTATTATTATGGCCGTGGCAGAACCCGCTTTTATTCTTAAAACAACCAATGGGGGAGAAAGCTGGAAAAAAGTTTACGAAAATAATGCAAAAGGAATGTTTTTAGATGCAATGGATTTTATAGATAATAAGAACGGTTATGTGATCGGTGACCCCATAAATGGTAGGTTCTTTATTGCGAAAACAATTGATGGTGGCGAGACCTGGCAAGAATACAATCGTATGTCTTTTCCTATACCGGATAGTACCGAAGCTTGTTTTGCGAGTAGCGGAACAAACGTCCGAATCATTAATAAAGATCGGTTTGTTTATGTAACCGGAGGTGTTTATTCAAATATAGTTATGGGAAAACAAAAAATAAAATTGCCACTTACTCAAGGAAAAGAAACGACAGGGGCTAATTCCATAGCTGTTAAGGATTCGAATACTTATATTATTGTGGGTGGTGATTTTTCAAATGTTGCTGCAATGCCTAATTGTGCAATCACTTCAGATGGGGGAAAAAAATGGACTTTACCTCAAACTTCTCCTTTCGGATATAAAAGTTGTGTCGAATACATTTCCGGAAATACCTGGATCTGTTGCGGATTAACTGGAATAGATATTTCTAATGATAATGGTGAAAATTGGAAACAAATTAGCAATGTGTCCTATCACGCTTGTAGAAAGTCTAAGAAAGGGAAAAAGATTTATTTTTCAGGTAATAATAGTAGAATTGGAGTTATAAATTAGGTTAAAGGGGATTTATTTAATATTCGCTTTACTCTACTATTAATTTTTTAGACGAATAAGTGTGCATTGCTCATAATATCGAATGTTATAAAGCAAACAAAACAATAGATAATAAATTAAAATCCATGATAAGAATCATGAAAATGACACATTGTTTGCTTCTTCATTATTTATCAAAAAACCATTACCTTAGCTTTCCAAATAAAGAAAAATAGTAATTCATTAATTCTAGTTTATATGAAAAAAACAGTACTCACCATTTCGCTTTTTTTATTCGGTGCAGCATTAATTGCTCAGCAGAATTTAACACCTGAATTGCTTTTGCAGATGGGTAAATTGAATGCTTCTGGCATTACTAAAGATGGTAAATCAGTAGTATATAGTGTTCGTACTTACAATGTTGCTGAAAATAAAAAAACAACTAAAGTTTATGTTCAGCCTATTGCTTCTGGTGTAGCTGTCGAAAATGCAAATGCAAATGACCTTGTTTCAAATAATCGTATTTCTCCTGATTGGAAAATGAGTATCTCAGCGAATGACATACCTGTAGTTAAGATTTTCGGAAAAGATATCTATTCCGATCTTTCTAAATCAGATGTAATGATTTATGATAATTTGAATTATCGTCACTGGGACACATGGGAAGATGGCGCATTCAGCCATATTTTCATCAATAAGTTAGAAGGAACAAAAATTACTGACAGTATAGATATTATGGCAACAGAGCCATATGATTGTCCTCAAAAGCCATCGGGTGGTGATGAAGATTTTATTTGGAGTGTTGATGGAAAACAAGTGATCTATGTTACAAAGAAAAAATATGGAAAAGAATATGCCGTGAGTACCAATACGGATATTTACGCATACGACATTGCAACAAAACAAACAAAAAATATGTCTGAAGGCATGATGGGATACG
>JAPLDC010000193.1 GCA_026391935.1 Bacteroidota bacterium
AAACTTAACGACCGCTGAGGGTGGTTCTGTTGCATTAAATCTTCCTCTTCCTTTTGATAATGAAGAAGTTTATAAAGCTCTTTGCATAAAAACACTGCACGGACAAGACAAGGATGCGCTTGCGAAAACCCAAAAAGGAAATTGGCGGTATGATATTGTTGAACCCGGCTATAAATGTAATATGACCGATATTATGGCAGCAATTGGTTTGGTGGAGTTGGAAAGATATGATTCAGATACTTTAAAAGTCAGAGCGAATATTTTTAAAAAATATGATGAGGCGTTTTCGAAATATTCTTGGGCTGAATTACCTGAGTATAAAACTAAAGATAAAACTTCTTGTTATCATTTATATGCATTAAGAATTAAAAATATTTCAGAGCAACAACGTGACGCTATCATAAAGGAGATCTTTGATTGTGATGTCTCTGTTAATGTTCATTTTATTCCGGTTCCAATGATGAGTTTCTATCGGAATAAAGGATATGATATCAAAAATTATCCAGTTACATTCGATAATTATTCTCGTGAAATTTCTTTGCCTGTTTATTATGATTTGAATGATGACCTTGTGAAAACTGTAATTGAAGCGGTTATTAGATCAGTTGAAAAAGTGATTGCAGGATAATAATAAAACGATCCTATTTTAAACTTTTTTGTTTTCATAACGTCAAACTTTCTCTGATCTTTTTTTATAAAGCTATAATTTGAAACGAATCTTCGACATATTTTTTTCTCTTATCGGATTAATTATCCTGTTAATCCCTTTTCTCATCATTTCTTTTCTAATACTAATTGATTCAAATGGTGGAGTCTTTTATAAACAAGTTAGAGTCGGTTTAAATGGGAAAGATTTTAAATTATTTAAATTTAGATCTATGACAGCTGATGCCGATAAGGCTGGGTTACTTACTGTTGGCGGACGTGATAATAGGATCACAAAAATGGGCTATACACTCCGTAAATATAAAATTGATGAGCTTCCTCAGTTAATTAATGTTTTGATCGGAAATATGAGTTTAGTAGGGCCTAGACCTGAAGTCAGAAAGTACGTTAATCTTTATAATACAGAACAAATGCGAGTTTTGAGTGTGAAACCAGGAATAACAGATTATGCCAGTATTGTTTTTAGCAATGAAAATGACCTTTTGGGAAATGCAAAAAATCCGGAAGAAGTGTACATCAATAAAATATTACCGACAAAATTAAATCTTAATCTTCGTTATATTGAAGAGCAAGGTATTTCTACTGATATCAAAATTATTCTCAAAACAATCAAGAAAATTCTTAGATAATCTGACACTATTACCAACAGAATATTTTTTACCCCAAGGATCCTAATAATCCTTTTAATTCTTCACTTTTATCAGGGTAACCTAGTTTTTCATAGGATGCGATCAAATTGCGTAAAAGACGTTTAATAATCTCTAAATTAGAACATGGTTCATAAAAGAGCGCTAGTGGCTCTAATTTTAATTGTCTTAAAAAAGCATCGATCTCTTTTTGTCCAAACACAGCTCCTTTGCTGAATGGATTTATATAAAAGAAAACATTACTGCCTTCATTCCCTTTAGTGGAAGGGACTCCCATATGTTCAATGTCTATATAGCAAAGTATAAAATGCTCTGGTAGATTCACTCCGTAAATTGGGATGTCTAAATTTTGAGCAATTATTGTGTAGATTATGGATAGTAATAGTGGATTTCCTTTTTTACTTTCCAGTACATTGTTGATGTATGAATTTTGTGGAGCGTGATAATTTGTTGTATTTCCGCTGAAATTATGGACATCAAATAAAATATGATTGATGATCTTCACTTTTTCAAGGGCAGTAAGATTTTCATTCAACTCGAGCCAAACATCTTGTTTTATCTGATCGATCTGTTTTTTGATCTTAGTAATATCAATATCAGGATATTGATATCTAGCTATTAATAATGCTCCTTCCAATAAATTTTGTTGTTCAGGATGCGACCATTCTTTTAGGGCATCTTTGATAAGGTCGAATTGGATCTGATGGATGATATTTTCAATCCGATTTTGAATTAAGGTATCAAAAGAGTGTTCCCATGCATCCTCTAAAACAGGAATAACTTCTTCTCCTAATGACAAGAACTTCATGCTTACTTGTTTAAATACCGTCTCATCGGGATCATCCAGTAAACTAATTAATGCATTGATTTCTTGTTTATTCATACCTTTAGATAAACTGTTTTGACAAAAGTAGACTCCAGTTTCTAGGTATTTATTGATTGAGTCAAGAAGATTTCAACCTTACTTTGTTAATCTCTCAAGCACAAGTTTGATTAATTGCTCCACAGCAACATGGTAATTCTTACTATATTGTTTAGTGATTCGGTTGGCTATGATAGAGCAAACAGTGCATGTTTGATGTCCAAGTAACGCTCCTAATCCATAAAGCGCAGAGGTCTCCATTTCGAAGTTTGTAATGCGATTTTCCTTGTGTTTAAAATCTGTCAATTGTTGATTAAAATCTTCCACCCAAGGAGTTAAGCGTAATTTTCGCCCCTGCGGCCCATAAAATCCCGGTGCAGTCGCAGTTATTCCTTTTATTAGATCAAACCCTATTTTATTGATAAGCATTTCTGAGCCTTTAACAGCATATGGATAGGGGAGGTTATTGTTCCAGTTAGTTTGTTTGATAAACGCTTCAGAAACTTCATTTTCGTTTACCTTGTTAAGGTCTAAATAATAGTTCAATAATCCGTCAAATCCCAACCCATGCGTAGAAACGACAAAATTATCAACAGGAATATCACTTTGTAAAGCCCCTGAAGTTCCTATTCTCACAATTTTTAAACTAGTATGTTCTTTTTTTATGGTTCGGGTTTTTAGATCAATGTTTACAGCTGCATCTAATTCATTTATTAAAATATCAATATTGTCTGTTCCTATTCCCGATGATATTACCATTACACGTTTTCCATTGAATGTTCCGGTGTGAGTTACAAATTCTCTGTTCTGGACCTTAAAATCAACAGTGTCAAAAAAATTAGAAACAGTTTCAACTCGCCCTTGGTCACCAACAATTATAATATTTTCAGCAATGTTTTCAGGTAAAAGTTGTAAGTGGTAAACACTTCCATTTGGATTTAAAATAAGTTCTGTTTCGGCTATTATGTTGTTCATATCAATGGATTTAAAAAAAGTTAATGTATATTTGTTAGATATGGATAAAATTGCTTAATTTGTATTATATCCTCCAAAAGTATTTAAATATATGATTCAATCCAGCAATAAAATTTTAGTACCGATTGATTTTTCAGAACAATCATTAGTTGCTTTGGAGCAGTCGTACAATATTGCTAGAGAATATCAAGCTGAAATTACTTTATTGCATGTTATCGAAGAGTCGGGTATGCTGGTTAAATTTTTCTCAAAACAGCAGCATGAAGAAGTAAAGAAAGATGTACAAAAAGAGCTTGATAAACTTGCTTTGGATGTAGAAAAAAAGTCAAAAATAGTTGTTAACACCTTAGTTGCAAAGGGTAGCATTTATGAGAAGGTTGCAGAGGTAGCCGAATTAATTAATGCCACGATGATTGTAATGGGAACCAATGGAGATGATTTCAAAAAGAAGCGTTTTATTGGTTCAAATGCATTGAGGGTTGTCCGGGAATCCTCTGTTCCTGTTATTACTATTAAA
>JAPLDC010000007.1 GCA_026391935.1 Bacteroidota bacterium
TTCATATAATAGTTGCAAATTGCTGAAATAATCCATTGCCGACGCCAGTGATTCTGCCGAATTCAATTGCTGGATTGCAATATTATATTCCTGCATATTACCGCCGAACAATTCATTGGCAAACAAAAATTTATCATTCAATGCAATCGCTTTCGTGATATCAGTAATCGCAGGACTTTGAATATTTTTATCTGCTACCTTTTCTTCCTTTTTCTCAATCTTTTTTTCAATTTTCGATTTTTCGGTTGGAAGAGGAAGTTCTGTTCCAAAAAGATCAATCGGTTTATCAATAATCTCAGCCGGTTTCTCAACTTCCTTTTTCAACTCAACTACTGGCGCCTGAACTATCGGAGCAATGATAACGGTATCATCATTCCCTTTTTGTTTATTGCCCTTATCATTGGGATAAGAATTCAAATGATTAAAAACAATCGATTTTTGATATAATTTTTCAATTTTATGAAGGATAAGTTCTAATTCCAATTGCGGAATATGTTCTTTATTACCAATATTATCGGAATGTTCCTTAATGCTATTTATTAAAACCGAGATCTCCTTTCTAATGTTTGCCTTATCCATAATTATATTTTAACAGGTTAAAAAACAAAACGCTTTTTTGACTAATTTTGTTGTTCAATAAAACAAGGTTCATTTCAAAAAATAATCCGTAGATTTAGAAATCCCGAACATTTTGATTCGGAACCTTATTTGCAATAAAAATACATTAAAATTGCGAATATTAAAATAAGATTTTTCAAACAAACCAAGAGCATGTTCCTCGAAAATAACATTCAACAGAATAAACGTAAGGGCTCCATAGAGGTCATTTGCGGCTCGATGTTTTCTGGAAAAACAGAGGAACTCATCCGTAGAATGAAGCGTGCCCAATATGCAAAACAAAAAGTAGAAATTTTTAAACCGGAAATTGATACCCGTTATGATGATGTTAAAGTGGTATCCCATGAAGGAAATTCCATACATTCTACGCCTGTACCCGCATCCTCACATATTTTATTATTAGCCGATGATGTTGCTGTAGTAGGTATTGATGAAGCACAATTTTTTGATGCAGGACTTACAGATGTCTGCAATCAACTTGCCAACAGCGGTATCCGGGTAATTGTTGCCGGACTGGATATGGATTATTTAGGGAAACCTTTCGGACCAATACCATCGTTATTAGCCGTTGCAGAGCATGTTACCAAAGTACACGCCATTTGCATGCGTTGCGGAGATATCGCAAATCACTCCCACCGCATAACAAATGAAGATGCACTAGTTTTACTCGGAGAAACAAATAATTATGAGCCACTCTGCAGAGATTGTTTTATTGAAGCAAAAAAATAGATCATGAGCTACTCTATCTCCAGCATATCTTCTATAATAAATGGAAACATCAGTGGCAATGGAAACACTGCTTCACAGATAAAAAATCTGTTGATCGACAGCAGAAAATTGTCCAATGCGGATACGTCATTATTTTTCGCTATTGTTGGTGAACGTCATGATGGACACACTTACCTCAGCGATCTTTTCGAAAAAGGTGTCCGCAACTTTGTCGTTTCTGCTTTACCACAGAACCTTTCTGACTTTGAACACTCGAATTTTATTTTAGTACCCAATACGCTTCTTGCATTACAACAACTTTGTGCGTTTCACAGGCAACAATATAAAATTCCGGTTATCGGAATCACTGGAAGTAACGGAAAAACGATCGTGAAAGAATGGCTTTTTCAACTTTTGCGGGATGACAAAAATATTGTCAGAAGTCCGAAAAGTTTTAATTCACAAGTAGGTGTGCCTCTTTCAGTTTGGCAAATCTCGGCTGAACACGACCTAGGAATTTTTGAAGCAGGTATTTCGCAACCGCAGGAAATGAAATTGTTGGAAAATATCATCCGGCCAACGATCGGACTTATCACTAATGTTGGTCAG
>JAPLDC010000293.1 GCA_026391935.1 Bacteroidota bacterium
GGATCACTTCAGGAATGTATATTATCGGAGTGGTATTGTATTCTATGCTGATAAAAGATTATCATATCCGAGAAAAAGCAGGCTTGATAAGTCATTGATCAAAATCCTAACAAACGCCCCTTTACTTTTCCATTGCTAAATTCGATAGCCGGTGAAGGAATTTTTATAAAGCCGATGGAATAAAAAATAGTTCTCAAAAATGCAGACTTAGTTTTTATATGGGTAAGATCAACATCCAATGATAAATAATATTGGCGATATCGTTCATGATAGACCTGAATTCCATTACTATCAAAATAGGAAGGATTAAAATTTCCACCTGTCATACCATTAGCGCCATAACCAAAATCGAAATTGAGCCATTTTGGAAATTTTGATCCTTTATTCATAAAAGAATATGGATTAACAGATAACCAATAGGTTTGCCCGTTATAATCTTTCAACACATTTTCTTGCAGGTCTTTTCCTAAAATATTTGGACGGTATTTTGAATACTCGCTTTGCTGAAATGAATATTTTAATACGATCCTTTGTTCATCCCATGCTAACTCTTGTCCAACACAAAGAAACGATCCAATAGTATTTGCCGCAAAATCGCCGACAGAAAAACCCCATTCGGAGGAATAGCCATCCAGAATCTCAATTGTACTTTGATAGACAGAACCTAACATACCTCCGTACCAAATGGCTTTTTTTCGCGCTGCCCCACTCCATTTCAATAAACCAACACCAACCCTGCCAATATAATAAGAGGTTATTATATGCCCTGCTTTATCCATTTGCAACCATTCTTCATTATCATTAAAAAAATGAAATGAAGAACGAGGATAGTCTTTGTACCAAAGTGCATTAAGCCCAACTATTGATCCCCCATACAATATAGCTTCTGTTCCTAGGACCATACCTAATCGTTTTTTATTAAGATTAGGTATTCTATTTGGACATAAATGTGGCGAAATAAAAACTGATGCAGAATCAAATACTGATGAGACTTTTTTTACACTATCATTTTGGGCAATTATAAAACTGCCTGTGAACAGACATAAAAAGAAGATTAGGAGATTTTTATTATTGAATATATGCACAGTTAAAGATAAGAAATTATGTTTGCATGAAAGTTATAATACAACTAACAGAAAGTGCATTCCAAAACCCATTATTTATTCCTGCCTGAAATAATTTAATGCTGAAAGATCCACCAAATGAACATCTTTATAATAAAAATTTAAAATATCTTTATAAGAATAATTCAAATCTGCCATACGCATTGCTCCTTCTTGACAAAGCCCAACACCATGACCATATCCACGTCCACTAAAAATTATTTGATCCCCCTGTTGTACAACCGAAAAATAAGTTGACTTCAACTGGAAATCTGCACGGATAGTTTTTAGCGGTATCTTAAGATCTTTATCCGTAAAATAAATGGCTCTTCCATTGGGTTGGGTAAAAGTAGTAGCATCATTTAATTTTAAGCTATCGTCAATTGGGTATTTATGTTTCAATTGTAAATACGCCTTCCAGTCTTCCAATGGAATACTTCTCTTCCAATGCGCATGGCTTTGGTTCAAACAAAATGTATCTTTCACCGATTTTAAATAAGTAGTAGACATCGCCCAAACATCCTGCGATGCAACAGTTTGACCGCCACAATTAGAATGAAAGGCCGCTGTTATCAAATTCAGATCACTATCAACAACAACTAATCCTTTTGTTTCATATACGCCTTTTTTTACATCAAGGTCCGTTGTTCTATTTAAGTATGCCTGACAATGGACATCATCACAAACTTGAAAACCTTCTAAAACATGGCGGTTAATATGAGACAATAAGTAAGTACGACATAATATAGCCTGCAATTTATAATACTCCAAACTAGTTCGTGTTCCGGATTCAGATTCAACTACACCTGCTATGTATTTTTCGATATCCACATTATTTATTAGTAAAAACTGTTTCTTTTCGACAT
>JAPLDC010000468.1 GCA_026391935.1 Bacteroidota bacterium
CTTTTTTTAAGGATCAAAAAAGAACGGAATCTGATCACTGATTTTGGCGGTGATTTTTCAAATCGGCCAATAAGTGAAGGTTACTTAGGTTTACAATACAATTATCTCGGACGTTTTGCAGCCAGTGTTATGGCAAACGCTTATTTTGGGAAGTTATATAGCTCCGTTCAAATAAAAACACGCTTAGATTTCCCCTTTAAAATTCCCATATTTATTGAGCCTTGTGTCACCTGGAACAAGTGGGATTATTATAAAAGTAGTAGTGCCTTTTTGGAAGATACAAAGCCTGCCTATTTATTGCAAAATGAAGAGTATGGCAATTTAAATGTCGGTTTTCCTACGGGGAAGAAGGGTAGAATGGTTGGTGGGGCAGGAGTAGCCCGGATCACTGATAATTATTATCAAACACCATTTTTTGTGCAATTAGATACTGCTGACCAAACCAATTTTGATGTGTTTACAGCACAGGGGTATTATGAGGTTAATTCATTGAATAGAAAGCAGTATGCAAATCAAGGAGGGTATCTAAAGATTAGTGGCCGTTATGTAAATGGTTTGGAAATAAATACTCCCGGTTCTACTTCTACTGATACTGTGAAAGAGTTTTCAAATCATCACGAATGGGCGGTTTTCAAATTAACGGGTGAACGGTATTTTAACAGAAAGGGAACTTTTAAAATAGGCGTTTTTGGGGAAGGGGTTTATTCTACCCAAACGCTCTTTCACAACTATACTTCAAGTATTTTGTCTGCCCCCGCATTTCAACCCACTCAGGATAGCAGAACGATTTTTAATGAGAACTACAGAACGCATACTTATATGGCAGGAGGATTGAAATTTATAGTGAATATCCGCAAAAGTATTGAACTCAGGGCAGAGGCATATATCTACCAACCTTATCAGGTGATGATAAAAACAGAAGACCTGAAAACTGTATATGGGATCCCATTTGCTTTGCAGCATTATATAGGATCTGCTGCTATCGTTTGGCATACACCCGCTGGTCCTATGAGTCTGAGCGTCAACTATTACGATCAGGTCAAAAATCCCTTCTCCATTTTATTCCATTTCGGATACATCATTTTCAACAAGAGAGCCCTTGAGTAAATCCTTAAAGAGTTAAAAGGCAGCACTTTTTGATATTTACTATATTTTACATAAGTTTGCACCCCAAATTCAGAGACGCTATATTATATGAAATGAAATAGCTATTGGAAAAAATCTACTTGAGTCAAGGAAATTGGAGAAAATAAAAACAAAATATTAAAAAACTATGAACGAATACGTAATTTATTTAGCACCCACCTTAGGGATTTTAGGATTAATTGTAATGGCGATCAAATCGGCATGGGTTACAAAGCAAGATGCAGGAGATAAAAACATGCAAGAACTTGCCGGTTATATTGCCGATGGAGCTATGGCTTTTTTGAAAGCAGAGTGGAGAGTACTAAGTATTTTTGTTGTGTTTGCAGCCGCTTTATTAGCATATTCAGGAACCATTCATGAAGTAAATGGAAAAGAAATTCATTCCAGTTGGATAATTTCCATAGCTTTTATCATTGGTGCTGTGTTCTCTGCTACTGCAGGATATATAGGGATGAAAGTAGCAACAAAAGCCAATGTTCGTACTACCCAAGCAGCTAAAACAAGTTTAAAACAAGCTTTAAAGGTTTCTTTTACAGGTGGTACCGTTATGGGGTTAGGGGTTGCAGGATTAGCAGTGTTGGGATTAGGCGGTTTATTTATTGCTTTCCTGTCTTACTTCAGCGGTTTAGGAGAAAACACTGTAAAAACAGCGATAGAAGTGTTAACGGGTTTTTCTTTGGGTGCTGAATCAATTGCACTGTTTGCTCGTGTTGGTGGTGGTATTTATACAAAAGCTGCAGACGTTGGTGCTGATCTAGTTGGTAAAGTGGAAGCAGGTATTCCTGAGGACGATGTTCGTAATCCTGCTACAATTGCGGATAACGTTGGAGATAACGTAGGTGATGTTGCTGGTATGGGTGCCGATTTATTTGGTTCTTATGTAGCTACCATTCTTGCTACAATGGTATTAGGACAAGAGATAAAAGTGACAGATAATTTTGGTGGTATGTCTCCTATCTTATTACCAATGGTGATTTGTGGGTTAGGAATTGTTTTTTCAATTATTGGAACTTGGTTTGTTACAATAAAAGATGATAAATCAAGTGTTCAGAATGCCTTGAATTTGGGTAACTGGTCTTCAATGCTTCTAACAGTGATCGCTTCCTATTTTATTGTTATGTGGATGTTGCCAGAAGGTGATATTACATTGCGTACTGTGACATTCACTAAAATGGGAGTGTTTTTGGCAATATTGGTTGGAACTGTAGTAGGTGCAATTATGAGTATCGTTACAGAATATTATACTGCAATGGGGAAAGCTCCTGTAAATTCTATCATTCAACAATCATCAACAGGACATGCTACAAATATTATTGGCGGATTGTCTGTAGGTATGAAATCAACAGTTATCCCAATTTTAACATTAGCAACAGGAATTGTTTGTTCTTATTCTGCAGCTGGATTATATGGTGTTGCTATTGCAGCAGCAGGTATGATGGCAACAACTGCTATGCAACTAGCGATTGACGCATTTGGACCAATCGCGGATAATGCAGGTGGAATTGCCGAGATGAGCCAATTACCTCCTGAAGTGCGTGAACGTACAGATAATTTAGATGCTGT